>JAZLHG010000073.1:0-2125 GCA_045616705.1 Lachnospiraceae bacterium
CTACATGATCAAACAAGGCATCTTCCTGCAGTAATGCATCCCATTTCACCTTCTTGTCTCTAAAGGTACACTCTTCCGGCGTATAATTCTCCGCAGGCACCCAGTAGAAATCCGTTTTGCCATTCACCACATCATCTACAACAATAGAGAAGTCTTCATCTGTTAGCTGTTCTCTTCCCGCTGCATATACAGGTGCTTGATAGGCTAATAACGGATAGGTGCACTTCGGGCAATAGGCCTTAAGCACCTCTGCACCCGGAACCATATCCGCTACAGGAATCGGCTCCGGTTCCAGCTCCTGTTCATATCTGCTCATCATATCATCTTCAAATATCCGGTCTTCCGGCTCAATCAGCTTGCCATTCTCAAGGCTAAAGCGAAACGCCACTCCCGATCCCATATGCATGCTGTATGCAATCACACCGTTATGATCCGGATCGGAATAATACAAGGTTCGACCGCTGTAGGCTTCTCCTGCGCTGTGAGCTTCCCTACCATCCCAGCAATACACTTCCGTCATGTAGGAAGCTTCATCCCGGCCGCTTTTCAGAAGCAGTTCCGGAACGCCATCCTTATCAATGTCATAGAGATAATACCGCGCATCCGTTACATCAGGCTTCACATAAGAATTTCCGTTGTAGGTTGCGTCCAGAATCTTCTTATATGCATTCTGCCACTCCTCTGTAGCATACTGTGCAAACACATCATCCGTAATCTGCACCGCGTCCATGCAGGGATCTTGTACTTCAGGGACACTAGGCTCTTGAGTAGCTGTCTGCTGAGCCGGCTCATTCTCTGATTGAGATGTATCGTTCTGATTCATATGTCTTAAGCATTCCTTCGCAAATCTGTCAGAGCCCTTATAATCTCCCAGATCCTTAAAAATCTCATAGGCCTCTTCATACTGCTTATTATTCAGAAAATTGCAGGCCGTCATAAATCGATTCTTATTGCTGTTCTTCCCACAGCCCACAAGCAGGCACAGCATCAGACATAACAACAGGATACGTGCTCCCATGGTCCTTCTCTTTATGGATTGATTATCCCTGTTCATCTACGAATTCTCCTCTGTCAATACGTATTCTGCCACTAACACCTGTTCCTCTCCCTCAGGAACCTGATCAGGTACCACCTCATCAACCACCCTGCGGGTAAAATAGCGGCCCTCATGCTGCAGACATATTTCCAGCATATATAAATAGATACCGATATCAATTCGATTGTAGTATCTGGTAAGTTCCAACGGAATTAAGCCGGTTCTGCCCGGTTTCTTATAGCGGTATACCGATATTTTATCTCCGTCATTTACACTGATCCATGGCTGACCGTTACAGGCACTGGGTGTGAATCTGACGATTTCGCCCACTCCCAAGGTCTCACCCTGCCAGCCCTCTTCAAGAGGCTTACGCTTTGCCTTAAACATATCCTGACGAAAACGGTCTGCCGTAAGCTTACCGATTCCAATCATGATAATATAGGCAAGTCCATCTTCCGATTCCACATCCGGACGACCCAACCCCAGCCAGAGCGCGCCAATGTTCAACTCTGCAAGACGCAGATCAATCTGTTCACCAATATAGCCGATATTTCTTAAGTACTCGCCCTTCTCCTCACTGAAGAATTCAATGCAGTATTCCGGCCTGGAGCGATTCTCGGTAGCTGCAGAGGGCACCAATTTCATCTTCACCTGAATAGAAGCATCCAAAGGCATCACCCCATCCATCACCTTCTGTACTTCCTGCAGATCTTTCTCTGTAATAGGCTCTATGTTATGAAAAATATGAAAAGACTTTCTCTTAAATATCATTTCATAATCGGACATTTCAATTCCTCGCTTTGCACTTTTGTATTATCTGAATACAATTTTATACCCTTCGAACTCGGATAAGAATCCATTAATAATCATTTTCAGATTGTCATCTGCCTTATCATAGATTCCGTCTGCTTCTGCTTCTTCCAGTCCCTTCTTCTCAATCTCCGAAATCAGATCCTGGTACTGAGAGAATCTGATGGGATTCAGAATATTATTCTTCTCTGTACACTGCACGGAATCCCAGATTAAGTAATTATCATTCACCTTGGGAGCCGGCAGACTGACATAGATCTTGTCCTCCTCCACTTCAAT
>JAZLHG010000074.1:0-1439 GCA_045616705.1 Lachnospiraceae bacterium
TGGGAGAACATGCTTCCGGTACTGGTGATGCTAATGCATTTAAAAGCAAGGGAACTAATCCCGCTACACTCACAGGCATATGGGATGGAGTAGATTATGAAGGTATCATTAACATGGTAAAGTCTTCTAGCGAAAATTCTACTAATCCTGGCGAAGGTCTTGGCAAAGTTGGTTTCCATAACTATGTGAGTGCAGATACAAAGTTTGAGAATCTGATTTTTCGTGCAGTTAGCTCACCAGATAACATGTTCTTGGATTGCAACGGTCACGATGTATGGTTGGGAAAGGGGCTGAGAATGCAAGGATTCATAAAGTTATCAGAAAATCATGGTAATCTGGCCTATTCAACAAATGAAATCCCCGAGTTCTCTATTCTCCTTACTGCTACAAATCTATCAGAAGCAGATATTAAGAAGATCACCAGCAGCCGTACGAAGCCGCAGGTACTAACGATTGAGTCGGGACATTACGGACGTATCTTGGGAGGTCGTTTTACAGGTAATTACATACCGAATTCAGATGCACACGCCATCCTTGGATCAGCAGAGCATCCTATCTGGGCTATAATAAATATAAACATAGATAAGGATAATGACATGCAGTCTGCAGATGCTACTCCAAAGACCTATTCTTGTGACATTAACTGTATTGTTGCAGGTCTTACCGATGGTACTATGTACGGTGACTGCCAGATTAACATGCATGGCGGCGAAGTTCGTTATATAGTAGGCGGTAACCAGGGTAACCCTGTAATCAATGGAAGCAAGACATTTACTCCTGCAGGGGGTGACTCCGGAAATTGGGGACAATGGCCTAATTCCTCCTACTTCGGACGCACGGTTATCAATGTAGAACAATACGATATCAAGGACTATAAGGAAATCAACGTAGATAATATCTATGCCGGAGGTCTGGGACGTTTGGCGCAGGACGACAACGCAAAATCTATCGTTGATATGTATATGTATGGCCACACAGAGGTAAACATGAAGAGTGGTACCGTAAACGGCAATGTCTATGGCGGTGGTGCTGGTGGTGTCATCGGTGTTAACCCATGGGATGCCCATGCGCCATACGCTACATCGGCAGGAGACGATGATAACTTAGCCATTAGAAACGGTGTGCAATATGGCGATGACAGAGTTACAGGTGCATGGAGCAGCATGACTACAGCGTCTCCGATGGCTCAGGTCAAACTGCATAATCTTAACGATGCTGGTGATGACTATGTCGCAGAATACTTAGATCTTCGAAACTCTACTACAGAGTTGAACATATCCGGAGGCACCATCGGAGGCAACATCTATGGTGGTGGATGCGGAGTTGTGGGCAACATGGACGCAGGTGTGACAATGCAGGGTGTCGGCTCTATCTTCGGAACCTCAACGGTCAATGTCACAGGTGGCACCATCGGAGGTTCTGTATATGGCGGAAGCGAG
>JAZLHG010000075.1:0-2593 GCA_045616705.1 Lachnospiraceae bacterium
ATAATAAGCAATAGCCGCACCAAGAGTCGTATTCATGCATTTCTCATGTTTCTTGGTCAGTTCCTTGCAGATGGCTACTTCCCGATCCCCTAATACCTCGTAGAGCTGGGACAACAATCCTCTTAAATGATGGGGAGCTTCATATACAACCATGGTACGAAGTTCTGTAGACAGCTGTTTCAGAATTTCATTTCGTTCTTTTTTATCCGGAGGCAGAAAACCTTCAAAACTGAATCTTCTCGTGCACATTCCTGAAAGTGTCAGTGCCGTTATACAGGCACATGGCCCCGGCAGGGAAGTCACGGTAATTCCTGCCTCCCTACACATTCGGACGAGCACCTCTCCGGGATCTGAAATAGCCGGGGTTCCCGCATCGGTAATTAATGCCACGTTCCTGCCGTCCCGCATCTGCCGAATCAGATCATTCGCTTTATCATACTTATTGTATTCATGGTAACTGGTCATGGGAGTGTGGATATCAAAATGGTTCAGCAGTTTAATGCTGTTTCTGGTATCCTCTGCCGCAATCAGGTCCACCTCGTTAAGCGTATCCTTAACACGAGGGGATAAATCCGACAGATTTCCAATGGGAGTTGCACACAAATACAGTGTTCCCTCGTTCATAAATCATCCTCAGTCAGTATCCGTACACATCATAGATCTCTTGTGTGTATTTACCCTGTTCTCTGTATACAATCAACGGCTTCTCCACTGTCAGCCTGGGCTTGCCGCCTTTTAACGCTTCAATCAGAACCATGTTGGGTTCCTTGTCAATAAACGGATGTACCATTCGCATCCGCTTGGGTTCTAAATGATATTTCCGCATGGTCTCCATAATCTCCACCAGTCGAAAAGGTCTGTGAACCAAATAAAATCTGCCCTTCATCTTAAGGGCCCTGCTGCCTTCTCTGATAATGTCATCCAACGTACACAGCACTTCATGTCTGGCAATGCTCATAGGTTCGTGATCACACTTCATCCCATGCTCGCCAATCATATAAGGAGGATTAGAAGTCACAACCTCGAATCCCGCCTCCGGCAAATAGTCACTGCCATTCTTAATATCTCCGCAAATAATGGTAATGTCTCTCTCAAGGCCATTAAGACATACGGACCTTCTGGCCATGTCAGCACTTTCTTCCTGAATCTCAATTCCCGTAAAATGCTTCCCTTTCGTCTTTCCCTTCAGGAGAATGGGAATAATTCCCGTTCCGGTACCGATATCCAGCACAGACTCACCGGGTTTGACTTTGGCGAAGCCGGACAGAAGCACCGCATCCATTCCGAAGCAGAACTTCTCGGGATTCTGAATGATCTGATAGCCGTTTCGCTGCAAATCGTCCAGCCTCTCACCGGGAAGCAATTTAATTATCGTTGAGTTTTGACTTTTCATCCTTTTTCTCCAGCTGCTGCAGAGCCTTCATTTCTTCAGCCGACATCTTCTCGGAATTCTTCTTGTGTCTGCTCTTAAACTTCAACTGGTTGGCCTTGTATTCCTTGATCTCTTTCTCATCATCCACATCAACCACAACCTTAACCAGCTGACGAAGAACATTGACGGAAGCAACTTCACCCTTTAAGCCATCATCCGTTGTAACGAAATCACCTACGTTGGGCATCTTACGATTCAACTCTTCGTAAGTATCTTCTTCATTCTTAAGACAGCACATCAGTCTGCCGCAAATACCGGAAATCTTGGTGGGATTTAGGGACAGATTCTGCTCTTTTGCCATCTTAATGGATACCGGAACGAAGTCCGATAAGTAAGTATGGCAGCAAAGAGGGCGGCCGCATACACCGATTCCACCCAGAATCTTGGTCTCATCTCTTACACCAATCTGGCGAAGTTCGATTCTTGTCTTAAATACCGCAGCCAGATCCTTAACCAGCTCACGGAAGTCGATACGGCCGTCGGCCGTAAAATAAAACAGAACCTTATTGTTATCAAAGGTATATTCCGCATCGATTAGTTTCATTTCCAGCTGACGCTTATGAATCTTCTCAAGGCAGATCTTAAATGCTTCTTTTTCTTTCTCACGATTCTTGGCCTCTGTCTTGGCATCTTCTTCGGTTGCCACACGGATCACAGGCTTTAAGGGCTGGGTGATTTTGTCATCTTCCAGCTCTGTGGAGGGCATCACTACAGTACCGTACTCCACTCCGCGAGCAGTTTCTACGATTACATGATCTCCTCTCTTCACCTCAGCTCCCTTAGGATCGAAATAGTATACTTTTCCGGCCGTTCTAAACCTAACTCCGATTACTTTTTTCATGCTAACTCTCCTTTATTTTCAACATGAGCAGTTCCAGGGTTGCTTCCTTATTCACATTGGCTCTAAGCTTCCCTGCTGTCTCATCAATCATTCTCAATACTTCGCTAAGTCCCTCAAAGGAACTGTCATCCGCCCATTCTTTGATCAGTCTCAACTCATCCTTAAACAACAGTTTCTTGGAAGAATGGGTTGCTTTATACAGTAACACGTCACGAAACCACAGGATTAGGTAATTTAACAGTTCCTGCAGATCCATTTCCTCGCTGACGATGTTCTTGGCTTGCTTGGCGATTTCAAATACTTCCATTTTCTTAATGCTC
>JAZLHG010000076.1:0-2034 GCA_045616705.1 Lachnospiraceae bacterium
TATTCCATACTTTCTTCTTAAGCTTAACAACTATAACTCCAGCATCGTCAGCATCTACAAGCCCATCATCATCGGCTCCGTCATCTTCCTTGGCAAGCGCATTTTCATCAACTCTGAAACCAATATCGAAATACTCATCAAAATCAAGATAATTTGCCTTAACCGGCTCAGCGGTTACACTGGAGAAATCGACTTTATATTTGCTTCTTGCAGGAATTCCTGACACAACGGTCTTACTCAGTGCTTCCTCACCCTTGCCGCCATATAAAGCATTAAGCGTGAAACTGTTTGGCTTAAATCCTAATGAAGGATTCTTATTACTTACAACCACAGTGATTGTAATCGGTGTTGCAGCAGGGGCACTAACCCCACCTACTGTAATTTCCGGTGTAATCTTAATCTTATATTTACCAACAGCCAAATCATCTAGCGGCGTAGGAACCTCTACAACTAATTTACCGGTGTAGCCTTTCTTCAGTTCATCTAATGTAAGTTCATCATCGAACCCGATTGCTTCAGCAATCATATCGCCGGTAATCGCTGCTGCTTCCTTCTTACGACTTCCAACATACTCTGCGTCAAGAATATCAGATACCACCACATTGTCCTGATTTGCTTTTAACAGGATATCTGCTGTCTGACTGGGAGCTGCTTTGTTAATGCCAACCGAAGTCTTGGCAGCCGTAACCTTAGGAAGGCCTTGCAGTTCTGTCTTAAAAGTAAACTGCATATAATTGGTCCAGTTTGGTTTATTAACCATCAACACCGCATTTGCATTCTTGGCATCACCAATCAACTTGAATGTAATCTTATCCACATCTACATGCGCATCGAGTACATCTTCATCAAATGCACCATAGGTAGTGGTGTACTGGTGATTCAGCTGAAGCGTTGCATTGGACAAATCAACAACTTTATCCTCTTCCTTCTTAGCCGTTGTATCCCATAGTTCCAACTGATACTCTGCATTATCATATAATTTGCTTACTTTAACTTTGTTCTTTTCAAGTTCGTATGCAGGAAGAGTCTTATCAATCGGAATAGTAATCTTAACGGCTACTAATGAGGTATATCCAATGAATGGAACCATAAGGTATCCACTGTTATAAGTACCTTTAGATCCTTTTATTAAGGATATTTTCTCACCATTTTCATCTCTTCCGGCACGTCTCACTACAATACCATGGTTTAACTTATATGCATCTCTTTCGGCATCGGTCTTAATATGTCCGTAACAATCCGGATCATTATCTTCATGAAGCATCACAAAGTTATGAGCCAACTTATCATTCTCCGGATCAGGATTCGCAATATGGTCACCTGTACACAATCTGATTTCGTCTGCTCTACTCCAGTCGATATCTGCCTTAGCCTTCAGATCGATTGTTACATAATTATATTCATCCTTATCATTATAATCAAAATAGAAGGTATTAATCGAACCGATATAACTAGCCTTAGCAGTAAGTGGCTTATTCTTAACAACGATTTCAAGTAACGGTGTGTAGAAATATCTCTTAACACCACTCTTGGTAATCAAGGTACCACGTAAGTAAGCCTGCTTGGCACCACTGATCACCTTCGTCTCATCTTCTTTGATTGGGAAGTCCTTTGTAGCAATTAGGTTCACCGTACGATCAGCCTTGACTGCAGTTGCAGCAAGACCCGGATATACAGGCCATGTAGGACCACCCTTGGTCTCTTTATAATGAACACTGAAGGGCTGAGAATAGTCGATGGTATAACCATATACTTCAACTAATTTCAGGGGCGTTCCGCCCTGACACTGCTTGTTAACCTCAATGCTTAGTGCTTGATTTCTAGGTGTTGCATTTAGTATTCGAATAATCACACCATTATCTACATACTTCTTAGGATCATTGTATCGGTTGTCCACTCTAAACTTAATGAATGCTTCACCAACGGATCCCTGAAGAATCTTAATCACATTGCTATTAGTAGTAGACTTATCAACCGTCACTTTGGCCATGGTCTTATCGGATGAACTCCAGGTTGACTTCACAATAAGATTAG
>JAZLHG010000077.1:0-5187 GCA_045616705.1 Lachnospiraceae bacterium
AAGGAGTCGGAAGAAGGGGAATTCGAAGTTGTTCTGAATTACCGGGCAGTGGTAGGTTCCTTCAATCTTCTCCCACATCTGCCTGAAGTGATTGAAGTCTGCATTTAAGCCAGCCTCTATCGTAGCCTCATCCATTTGCAGATTCGGGTAGTTGCGAATGTTACGATTGCTGGTATGAATATAGATTAAATCCGGTGCAAACTCCTTAAGCTCCGGGTTATCAAACATAACATCTTCCCAGTACTGCGCATACTCGCATTCATAGAATTCGGCCTTGATTCCGGTATTTAATAAGAACAAATCCATAATCTGAATAATGTCATGGGTTGTGGACCCACCAAGGACCGCAATCTTCTTCTCCACGAACTTCATATTGGATTCTAACAGCTCCCGCTTGAAGGATTTCTTCTTCTTAATAATCAGGCGAGAATCAAAGGGATATTCTAATGCTCTCATATCTACTCCTACTCATAGGTAATCAATTTATTATATCATAAAAGATGTGTAATTTTTATAAATTTTTACCCGATTTTATTCCGTTCTGTTCTTCTGTTTCTATTCCGTTTCTATTCCATTTCCATGAACAAAATATAGGATAAAATGTGCTATAATAACGGTAAATATATTTGGAGGATCGCTTATGAATAACTGCTATGTATTTTTTGCAAATGGATTTGAAGAAATAGAAGGATTAACCGTAGTAGATCTGCTTAGACGTGCTCAGATTCCTGTTCAGATGGTTTCTATTTCCGGTGAGAAGACCGTAACCGGATCCCACGGCATTCAGATTGCAGCAGACTGCGGATTAGATGAAGTAAACGTGGACACTGCAGAAATGCTTATCCTTCCCGGCGGACAACCCGGAACCGAGAACCTGTATCACTGCGAAGAACTTCAGGCGCTCATCACGAAATTCAATAACGAGAATCGCCCGCTTGCGGCTATTTGTGCAGCACCTACCGTTTTCGGTCGCATGGGACTTCTGAAGGATCGTAAGGCTACCTGCTATCCCAGCTGTGAAGAGAACCTGCATGCAGCTACTTACCTGTTGGATTCTGTTGTTACCGATGGTAACATTACAACTTCCCGTGGTATGGGAACCGCAATTCCTTTCGGCCTCAGACTGGTGAGTCTGCTCCTTAGTGAAGAGAAAGCTCGGGCCTTGAAGGAATCCATTATCTACTAATCCTAATTCATTGATTTCTGGAAATGATTAGTATATAATTGAACGGTCGCACGCAGACGTATCGAAGTGGTCATAACGGGGCGCACTCGAAATGCGTTTGCCCTCCGGGGCACGAGGGTTCGAATCCCTCCGTCTGCGCTAAGCACGAACTTATCGTTCGTGCTTTTTATTTTGACTTTATTGTTTCATTTGGTACAATATATTTGAGAATAATCACTAGGAGTAATACTATGATTCTCAATAAAAAGACTGACATAGAAAAATTAATACTTGAAGGAAATCGATTCCACCCGGATCGCGTTAAATTTTGTATAGATCGGAAGCGCGAAATTGTTTCAATTGATGGTGAAATGCATATTGATATGGAATATGAGCTTATTGACAATGGATCTGAATCTGATGACATCTTCGGAGGAGATATTGTCTTTGATGCCGATATGAAGCGCCATATTGTTTGGGAGGCTCATCCAAATATTGAAAGAAATCGTGTCCTTGGCATCGGTCAAGGCAGACGGCTTGACGATTATTCTGTTATTGACCATTTAACACAAATATTATTAAAATGGCTTTATTAAATCAGGAGATTATTATGACTCAGAAAATCTGGAACAGATTAAGCTTCTTCGAGCAAATGTCTAATGTTGACGGTGAGGTTAGAAGACTTGTTGAAGTTCATGACAACTACATAAATGGTAAATGTGATGTTGATTATGCCAATAGTTATCTTGATAAAATTCTTCGAATTATTAATATGACTATGATGGACCCTAAAAATTCAATAAAAGGTTATCGTTTTGTAGAAATCATGGATGAAGTAAACGAAATACGCAGATACCTCAATGGTGAAGTTAGTTCAGAATACATTCTTGATTATTGGGACGAATATACCAAGGCTATCAGCTAACTTACCAATCCTACAAACTCTGTCTGCACATCTACCAGCTGCTCACCTCGGTAGCTTAACTTCATTTTGAAGAAGGGGGCATCCTGACTGAGCAGTGCAAGAAACTCCCGGTCTCCTTCCCAGAGGTTTAGATTCATAACCTCTTCCCTGGGAATCCAGCGAAGTTCGCCTTCATCGCAACTAATGAGTTCGCCGGTGAACGCATCTGCGGTATAAAGATACATCATTTCTTCTCCCCATTCATCGGAAGAGAACAGAATCTCACCTCTTGCCTTATAAGAGCGTAATGTGAGTCCGGTTTCTTCCTTCACTTCTCGAAGCAGGCACTGCTCCGGTGTCTCATCCTGCTCAAGCTTACCGCCTACACCGATCCATTTACCCTGATTCTCATCATTCTGCTTCTTGTTACGAAGGAGCATCAGATACTGATTATTCTGCTGTATATAACATAGTGTTGTTCGCTTCATGTCAGTTATGCTATCACCCCAAATAAAGACTGTCAATTGAGTTCGTCATGGCTTACTTTTCCTTTATTTTTCAAAGGTTTCATATCTTTTGTCCAAACGGGAATAAATGTGTTATGATAACTATAGTTTAAGATGAAAAGGAGTATCTTATGGCACTATATGAATCCGGAGAAATGTATTTAGAGACCATTCTTATCCTCTCTCACGAACTTGATAAGGTTCGTTCCATTGATGTTGCTCACAAGATGAACTTCTCTAAGCCCAGTGTCTCAACTGCAATGAAGCACCTAAGAGAAGACGGCTATGTACTCTTTGCTCAGGATGGCAGCATTACATTAACAGATGCAGGCATGGAAGTTGCTACCAAAATTTATGATCGTCACAAGACATTGGTTGATGCACTTCGTCGTATTGGTGTTCCTGACGATGTTGCCTGTGAAGATGCTTGCCGCATTGAACATGTAATCAGTGATACCACCATGGATGCGCTGAAGGTTCACATGGATAAGGTGACAGAGCTGCTTCGGGAGAAGGATCATGAACAGTAAGTTACTGACGATTCAGGATATTTCCTGTGTTGGGCAGTGTTCCATTACGGTAGCATTACCCATTATTTCCGCTTGCGGTATTGAGACCTGTATTCTTCCCTCGGCAGTATTGTCTACTCACACCGGTGGATTTACGGGGTTTACTTTCCGTGATCTCACGGAGGATATCCCGAAGATTGCTGAACATTGGAAGAAGGAAGGCATTTCTTTTAATACCATTTACACAGGTTATTTGGGATCTGCTAAGCAGATTGCATATGTTCTGCAGTTGATGAAGGAACTGTCCGCACCGGATTGCCTTCATATTGTGGACCCTGCCATGGCTGACAACGGCAGACTCTATACAGGATTTGATCAGGCATTTGTTGATGAGATGAAGAAGCTCTGCTACAATGCGGATATTATTCTTCCCAACATGACAGAGGCCTGTCTGATTACAGATACGGAATATCGCAGTGAATATGATCCGGATTTTGTCGATTCTCTGGTCCGCAAGATGGTTGACGCCGGTGCCAAGACCATTATTCTTACCGGCGTAAGTTATCGTCCCGATACATCGGGCGTGCTAATCTATGAGAATGGCCAGTCCTGTCACTATGAACATAAGCGAATTCCCGGAAGCAATCACGGAACCGGAGATGTGTATGCATCCTCCTTTACCGGTGCTTTGCTTCGTGGCCACAGTGCCGTTGAAGCAGCTAAGATTGCAGCGGATTTCACCTTGAGATGCATTGAGAATACCCAGGGAGATGCAGACCACTGGTATGGCGTGAAGTTCGAAAGCGTTCTGCCGGAACTGATTGCTAAATTATAAATCATACAAAATAAAGACCGGAATTCCGGTCTTTCTATATTTGATATTAAAACGTGAAGTAACTCTTTCTTTTACATGATTGCACTTTTTTATGCGGCATCGGATTGGCAATCATTTCACTGTCTTTCTCATATTTTTTTTCAATTGGATTACCGTTTTCGTCCCATCTCTTTTCTCCAACAACCATCCAATCTGTACAATTTTCGCAAATCTTAGGCAACGATGACCAATTGTGCTCTAATTGATTTTTTACAAGATATTCATTTCTCTTTCTCCAAATTTCCTTTATAGTCTCATTATTAACATCACCACTCGGATAGTCCGCATTACAATCCATAACACAATTAACTGCTATTCCATCCCATGTTATCGGCAGAATTCCAATGCCACTTCCACACGCAATACGGTCAACATTTCCACACTGCGCGCCATTATCATACTTTCCACCCCAGGAAATCAATCTCCTTACACAGGTCCAAGCACCTTTTCCTCGCCAATAATTTAAAACAGCATCTATCTCATGCTTATTCTCCTCCATTTCCATAATTTTGACTTCAATTATCGGACTCTGGATATTCCGTTTTCTTTTCATGGCAAGAAAATTCTCAATATTCTCATATACCTTGTCTCTATTAGCACCAACCCTTATTTTTTCATAAACCTCCGAAGTGTATCCATCGCAATCTATGCTAATAAAATGAATTCCACTATCAAGCAGCATCTCACCCATATCGCGATCTAAAAGCATCGCGTTTGTATTTAAATTAATATTCTTTAACCCTTTTTTTACCGCATAGTCAATCATATAAAACAATTTATACTTTTGTAGCAATGGCTCTCCATAGAAATCGAGCCATAAACGAGTGTACGGGTTTTCCATTGCGATTTCATCGATTATTTTTTTATATAATCTGATGTCCATAGTACCACGCTTACGTGTCAATTTATCATTGGCACACATAACACAATTCAAATTACAATGGTTACTGGGCTCTACAGCTATATTTAACGGAAAATCCATCATATTAAACTTTTTTTCAATGGTCGTAATATCTTCATACATATTTAACAGCACTCCTTGCATTTGATTATTTTGCGTTCTTCCTAATTTCTATACCTTTTGAAAACGCAAATATTTAATTTAAGAAGCGTGTTTATACGATTAAATTTTACCTATATCTTGCATAATAAGCATTTTTTCTTGTCCTGATAATTAATGCGTGCTAAAATACAGGGGTATTGTAGAATGATTCAAAAGGTATACCTTT
>JAZLHG010000078.1:0-2121 GCA_045616705.1 Lachnospiraceae bacterium
AGGAGAACGGTATTCTGATTCGGGAAGCGTTTCGCGCAGACGGACTGAACCGCGTGCTGTATAAATGTGCGGACTGTGGCGTGGAAGGCAGCATGGAAGGTAAGGGTATTCATATTACCTGTCACGCCTGCGGCAAAGTACATGAACTCACGGAAAACGGCTTCTTAAAGACTACGGAGGGCGAGACCAAATATGACCACATTCCTGACTGGTATCAGTGGGAGAGAGAATGTGTGAAGAAGGAACTGACAGACGGTACCTATAAACTGGATGTTCCTGTAGATATTATTATGATGGTGGACTATAAGGCTGTATATAGAGTGGGAGAAGGCCGTCTGACGCATACGGCGGAGGGATTTCATTTAACCGGCTGTGACGGACGCCTGAATTATTCTCAGAATCCGCTGTCGTCCTATTCTCTTTATGCGGATTATTACTGGTATGAGTTAGGAGATATCATCTGTATCGGTAGTAAGGATATACTCTATTACTGCTTCCCTAAGGACAGCAAGGATGTGGTTGCCAAAACCAGAATTGCAGCGGAAGAACTGTTTAAACTGGTTCGCACACAGATACGATAAATTGATTGGGAGGATGAAATGGCAAAACTGTATTTCAGACACGGAGCGATGGGAAGCTCCAAAACAGCCAACGCGCTGATGGTGGAATATAATTATTATGAGAGAGGAAAACGTGCGCTTCTTGTGAAGCCTCAGCTAGACAATCGTGACGGTGAAGGTGTAATCATGAGCCGCATGGGTCTTCGGAAGGAATGCAAATTCGTAGAAGATCTGGTGAAGATGACTGACGAGGAAATCAAGGAGTACGACTGTGTAATCGTTGATGAAGCCCAGTTCTGTAAGAAGTCGGATATCGAGATGTTTATCCATATCGTGGACGATCTGAATCTGCCGGTAATCTGCTACGGACTCAGAACAGACTTCCAGAGAATTCCTTTTGAAGGTTCTGTCTGGCTGCTTGCCTGGGCGGATGTCATTGAGGAGATTAAGACCGTTTGCTGGTGCGGACAGGGTGCACAGTGCAATACCAGATTAAATGATGCCGGTCAGATCATCAAAGACGGCGAGCAGATCTGTTTAGGAGCCAATGACCGCTACATTGCACTTTGCCGCAGGCATTATAAAGAAGAGAAAATAGGTCCGGATCCCAAATAAGCAAAATAAAGTAAATTATTTGAAATTTGTTCTAAAGTCTATTGATTTTTGTCCGATAAAATAATTGTAAGAACTAGAATCATACGTCTCACAGGGTCGTGAGAGTTAGAATCCAAGGAAGGAAAGGGGAGAATAGCATGCGTATTGAAGCATATAATCAGGTAAATCAGATTTACAAGTCCCAGAAGGTTCAGAAGCCTAGCAAGACCGGTAAGACAAGCCGCATGGATCAGGTTGTTATATCCAGCTTTGGTAAGGATATTCAGACTCTGAAGCAGGCTGTTGCAAGTGCACCTGATGTAAGGGAAGAATTAACTGCCCCTCTGAAGTCCAAAATCGATGCCGGTACTTACAATGTTGATGCCGGCGATTTTGCAAGCAAGCTTCTTGAGAAGTACGAAGCCTGGAGGTAATCAGTAGTGGCCAGCTTAATGGAAGAACTCTTGAATGTATTGGAAGAAGAAGAACAGACATTCAAACAGCTTTTGGACATTACCAGTCGTAAGACAGAAATCATCGTGCAGAACGATATAACCGCTCTGCAGGCAATCACGGACGAAGAACAAAACGTCATGAATCATATCAGTCAGCTGGATCGGAGACGCGAGACAGTGACCCATGATATCGCAGACGTGATCAACAAGGATGTTGATACATTAAAACTGACAGTGCTGGCTGATCTTCTAAAGGGTCAGCCCAGAGAACGAGATAAATTAACCTCATTAATTGACGGATTAGCCACAACTGTTGGCCAGATCCGTCGAATCAATGAGCAGAACGAGAATCTGATTGCTCATTCTCTGGAAATGGTGGAATTCGATTTGAATTTAATCAAATCGCTTAAGCAGGCACCGCAGACCGCCAATTATGGACGAAGCGCCATGAATACCGGCGGTACACTAGGAACTATCGGTGGATTTGATTCAAAACAGTAGGTCATCATTAT
>JAZLHG010000079.1:0-2275 GCA_045616705.1 Lachnospiraceae bacterium
GATGGGCTCTATGCCTTCAACCCGTGATGGTGTATATGTTCCCAATACTCCTGAGAAGGGTTCTGTTAAGCTCTATAAGTACTATGTGCTGGACGGAGCAGAGCAGCCTCTTGCAGGTGCGACATTCAAGTTAAAAGGAAGAACCCTTGCAGGAAGCAACTATGAGCAGACGCAGAGCTCTGATGCCAGCGGTGAAGTAACATTTACAAATCTTCCTTGGGGTACATACTCTGTAGAAGAGACAAGCGTACCTGCAGGATATAAGAAAGCTGATGGTGTAACACTTCCCAGTAATATTGTTATTTCAGCAAGCCAGCTTGACTATACCTATGAGTCAGATGAGTCTCTTGAAATTCTTAATGAGAGAAAGGCCGGCAAGTTAAGTCTTAAGAAGGTTGATTCCAAGTCCGGTGATGGTATCGCGGGCGTTGGATTCGAACTGCAGAGATACGAGCAGAATGAAGATGAGACCTGGTCTTGGGTTAAGGTTGCTAATCCCGAGAGCACAGATGGATTGTTTACAACAGGAGAGGGCGGTCTCTTAAGCTTCTTTAACCTTAGAGAGAAAAAGGGTGCAATTACCCTTGAGAACTTAAGCTGGGGTCAGTACAGAGTAATCGAACGTTCTGTTCCTGAAGGATACCTCTTAAATGATGCTCCGATTCCCAGTGCAAACGGTGTTTATGTCGGTGCCGAGAATATGACAGATGAGACTCATCTGGAATATGATCTTGGAGAAATCGAAAATGACAATGTTCATGGTAATATCGCAGTACTCAAGATCGATCCTAGCGGAAAAGGTCTTGCAGGTGCGGAATTCAATCTGTACCAGGCTGTAGGTGACAACGAACAGGCAAATCCTGTTTATGTAACAATGACATCTGCAGGTGTATACGCTTACGCTTCTATGAGCAGTACTACTGTAAGTGGTGCAACACTTACACTTGTCAGTCCTGCAGCAGCTACAGGCGTTACAGCAGGTAAGATTACAGTCACAGGTCTTCCTTGCGGAACTTACTACATGCAGGAGACCAAGGCACCTTCAACAGGTGTTGATGCAAACGGCAACAGCTTGATTTATCAGATTAATACAGCTTTAATCGGTCCTTTCGTTGTTGATGAGGACCAGGAGGCAACAGATGCTCCTAAGGCTGTCAATAGTCTGAATTGGGAGAATGGTTCCGAGGAATTCGGAGCAGATGTTCTCTTCTATAAACAGGATGCAAACGGAAGCGGACTGAATGGTGTTAAGTATACCGTAACCGGTGCTAATTCTTCATGGGAGGTTACTTCCGCGAAGGAAGGCAGCACAGATGGTGTGGTTCGTATTCATTTTGCGGCTGTAGGCAGCTATACAGTAAAAGAAAAGTCCACACCTAACGATGCTTATGTGCTGGATCCTCATACTTATGCAATTGAAATTACCGCAGCAGACAACGGTGAACTTTATAATCTTGCAGATTTAATAACTGTTCCTTCAGGCAGCAAGTTTGATGCTGACCAGAATGCATTTATTAATGACGAAGCAAAGGGCAGCGTTAAGTTGGTGAAGTCTGCCAGCGAGACAAATGCAAGCAGCAAGAATACAATCGGAGGTCTTAACGGAGCTAAGTTCAGACTCTATAAGGACGAGGTGGACGATGACAATCTGATTGTTAATACAACAAATAATACGTATGACTTTGTTACAGCTACAGTAGGCGACGAGGATGGTGTAATCTTTGTTGACGGTCTTGATTGGGGTAGTTATATCTTCGTTGAGATTTCTGCACCGGAAGGATACAGCAACAAGGATGCAAACGGAAATCTTCTGCAGTACACCTTCACCATTAATGAAGCAACATTCGCTACAACACAGAAGATGGTAATTGTTACCGCAGAGAATACACGTATTCCCGGATCGCTGACTGTTGAGAAACAGTTTGAGAATCCTGAGAGCAACTTTAATGGAGAAGGCGTTAACTTTAAACTGGCTCTTGTTGGAGGAACCAGTGATACAGTTACCAGTACGGAATATACCGCCTCTACCGTTAAGGATGAAGAGAGTGGTAAGTATTTCGTAAGCTTTAGCAATCTTCCTTGGGGTATTTATACGCTGACTGAAGAGAATACTAAGGATGGTTATGTTCAGTACACAACCAGCAAGATCATCAAGATTGGCAATGCTTTAGCATCCGCAGACAGCGAACTGACAATTGATGCCAGCGGTATCAATGTGAGCTTGACAGGCAACAACAGCATCGTCAATGAGAAGATCAGAGGTGCTGTTAAGTTC
>JAZLHG010000080.1:0-6121 GCA_045616705.1 Lachnospiraceae bacterium
CGAAGAAGGTTTGGATAGACCGGTTGTGGGAATGCATTTTTTCAATCCTGCCGATCGCATGAAGCTTGTTGAAGTCGTTCGTGGCAAGGATACCCCGGAAGAAACAGTGAACAGAGTGATGGAGATTGCTGCCTCCATTGGCAAAACTCCCGTTCAGGCCAAAGAATACCCGGGCTTTGTGGTGAATCGTATTCTGATTCCCATGATTAATGAAGCAATTAACGTCTATGCGGAGGGCACTGCAACCGCTGAGAATATTGATATCGCCATGCAGCTTGGAGCATCCCATCCTATGGGACCTCTGCATTTGGCCGATTTAATCGGTCTTGATATCTGTCTTGCCATTATGGAAGTCATTTATCACGAAACCGGTGACCACAAATATGCGCCCTGCGCACTTCTTAAACGCATGGTATCCGAAGGTAAATTAGGACGTAAAACAGGTGAAGGATTCTTCGTCTATTAGGAAATAACCATTATTTTACGGAGGTATTATGAACGATTCAGGCAGAACCTATATCGCAATTGATCTGAAGTCCTTCTATGCCTCCGTGGAATGTGTGGAGCGCAATCTGGATCCGCTCACTGCCAATCTTGTGGTTGCAGACACTTCCCGTACCGAGAAGACCATCTGTCTTGCAGTCTCCCCTAATCTTAAGAAATACGGAATCCCCGGCCGTGCCAGACTGTTTCAGGTTGTACAGCGCCTGAAGGAAATCAATAGCAGCCGGAGCGAAGACGATCAAATCACTTATATTGCAGCTACCCCCAGAATGGCTCTTTATATGGAATACAGCACCAGAATTTTCAACATTTATCTGAAGTATGTATCCGAAGAAGATATCCATGTCTATTCCGTTGATGAAGTATTCATCGACGTTACCCAATATCTGACCCTTTACAAGCAGACCGCCCACGAACTGGCTATAACCATGATTCGAGACGTACTACACTCTACCGGCATTACCGCAACGGCCGGCATCGGTACCAACCTGTATCTGGCCAAAATTGCCATGGACATTGTTGCCAAGCACATGCCTGCAGATGAGGACGGTGTGCGCATCGCAGAACTGAATGAACTCAGTTATCGAAGACAATTATGGGAACACAGGCCTCTAACAGACTTCTGGAGAATCGGCAAAGGAATTGCCAAGAAACTGGAAGCAAACGGCCTCTATACATTGGGCGATGTGGCTCGCTGCTCTATCGGAGGCGAACAGGATTATTATAATGAAGATCTTCTCTATAGGCTATTCGGCGTCAATGCAGAACTCCTCATTGACCACGCCTGGGGATATGAGCCCTGTACCATGGAGCAGATTAAGACCTACCGCCCTGAGAACAATTCTCTCAGTAACGGTCAGGTACTCTCCGGCCCCTATGATTTCAAGAAGGCCCGACTGGTTGTATGGGAGATGACCGATAATCTGGTGTTAGATTTGGTAGAGAAACACTTAATGACCGACCAGATTGTTCTTACCGTAGGATATGATATCGAGAATTTAACGGATGCCAAGCGGGCCGCTGCATACAAGGGTCCGGTGGTTACCGATCATTACGGCAGAACCGTCCCCAAAAACGCCCATGGAAGCATTAACTTAGGCAGACACACCTCTTCTACAACGGCCATTGAAGAAGCCTGCATGCAGTTATATGACCGCATTGTTGATCCTGCCCTTTTAGTCCGCAGAATGTACGTGGTTGCCAATCACGTTCTGACAGAGAAGGATGTGTCCAAATCACAAGAATTTCTGCAAATGGATTTATTTGCAGACTATGGATTATCTGCTGAAGATTCCCGACCGGAAGAGACTAAACTTCAGGAAGAGAAAGAACGAAAAATGCAGGAAGCCATGCTATCCATCAAGAGAAAGTATGGCAAAAACGCCATCCTAAAAGGTTCCAATCTCCAGGAAGGCGGCACTGCCATCGACAGAAATCGACAGATTGGAGGGCACAAAGCATGAGCAGTGGCAAATACGATGATATTATCCATTTAGAACATCCCACCAGCAAGAAACATCCTCGAATGGATGCTTTGAACAGGGCCGGACAGTTTGCACCCTTTGCTGCGCTCACCGGTCTTGACGATGCAATAGAAGAAACCGGCAAAACCCACATTGAAATTGTGCAAAACGCCGATGAGTATATCCCTTACTTCGATGAGCCGTAGAAAAATCACCAACCATGGTGATTTTGCACAAATTCAGATTTGTGATTTGTGTATATTGCACAAACCCCTGGAAGTGTTATACTAATATCGTAAACAAGAGGTTAAGTAGAATAATTCAAGGAGGTTAGAATTATGAAGATTACAAACATTAAGAACGTAGACAAGTTTTTTCAGGTTATTGATTCCTGCGAAGGCAAGGTTGAACTTGTATCAGCAGAAGGTGACAGACTGAATCTGAAGTCTAAGTTATCCCAGTTCATTACACTGAACAACATTTTCAATCCCAACGGCGAAGTTAAGGCTGAGATCCCTGAGATCGAGTTAGTTGCTTACGAAGCTGCAGATATTGATAAGTTAATCAAGTTCATGATGATGGGCTAATCCATCCGCAAACAATCCGCAAGGATTTTACATATATATTTTTATATAGATTAGGTTTAACCTTGTAACAAGAAACGCCAAGACTGATGTCTTGGCGTTTCTTCGTATTACATACTTCTATGATATGCTGCTTATAATATCCGGGCTGACCTTCTTATGATATGCCGCTTATGATATCTCGGCTGACTTCCCACATTTCTACGTGAAATCGATAATCTCCTTGGCAGGCTTCGCTGCAGGTTCTACGGAAATCGCCTTAAGCACAGGCCCTTCTCCTCTGTATTCTACAAAGAATTCACTGTTTACCGTTGCAGTTACCTGCACCCAGCTACCTTCCTTAAGAGAATCCGTCTGATCATACTTGCAGGCAAAACCTAAGAAAGCAATATCATTGGCGCAACAGGTCATTGCTTCTCTTCCGGGAACGAAATACCCCTTCGGGAACTTCTTCGGCTTCATAACCAGTGCACGGAAGCTAATGGTCTTACCCACATATCTGGGCAGGTTATCCAGTGAATCAATATACCATGCGCCATAGCCGTTATCATCCAAATCGATGTGGTCCGCATGAACGTCATAAGGAAGCTCCTCATCCATGGTGACATTCACCTCGCCTTTAGAAGTCTCGAAGATAATCTCCGCATTCTGGGCTACAGGCTTCACATTTCTCTTATAGGAAGCAAGGTCCTCAATTCCGTCACAGCGGTTAAATACAACCAATTCCGAAGCACGAAGCTGTTCCACCATAAGAGACTTCATATTGGCGAAATAGCTTACAAAGGTTGTGGCATCAATCACGGTAATCTGCTGTTCCAAAGACCAGTCGGCAGGAAGCTTCAGATTCTTATAATCCCACATACCGTTGTATTCAATCACAATACGCTCCGGCTTATATTTCTTATCAAGAGCACTAAGCGCCTCCGGCGTAAAGTCACTCTCATCCTCAAAAATCTCCACGTCAGTCTTACTCTTCTTAAGAAGTGCAGCATCATACTCCACTTCACCTTCCTCGCAGACCAGAAGCAGAGTCCGTCCCGAAGTACGGAAATAAGGCTGCTCCAGCGTGTAAGAAATAAACGAGGACTTACCGCTCTCCAAGAAGCCATTAATCATATATACCGGTTTCATTTTCTTTCTCCCAAACATATTCATTACTTCGCAAACAATTCCTTCAACGCATTTTCATTTAAATTGGAGCCGATTACGCAGAACTTACCGATTACATCAGCACTTCCGTTTCTAACATCCGCTTCACCGGGTGTGTAATCGAAGTAAATCCAGTCACCGCCTACGCCGGCAACCATTCCCTTTGCTCGCAGGATTAAGCCATACTCATCTTCATGCTCCAATTCATGGCAGATATGCTGAATCTCTTCCATGGTATATGCAACCGGAGTCTCCATACCAACGCTGGTAAATACTTCATCTGCATGATGATGGTGATGATGATCATGGTCATGATCGTGATGATGGTCGTGATCATGGTCGTGATCATGGTCGTGGTCATGGCATCCGCATGTGCAATCCGGACCGTGGTCATGATGATGCTCGTGATCATGGTCGTGGTCATGATGATGCTCGTGATCATGGTCGTGGTCATGGTGATGTTCATGCTCATGATCGTGATCGTGATGATGTTCATGCTCATGATCGTGATCATGGCATCCACATGTGCAGTCCGGGCCATGGTCATGATGATGCTCATGCTCATGCTGCTCATGAAGTCTCAGTGCTTCCTCCATCAATTCCTTCTCTAAATCGGTTGCACCTTCAATGGTCTCAAGAATCTTCTCACCGGACAATGCAGGCCAGGGAGTAGTAATAATGGTGGCCTTCTCATTGTGCTGTCTAACCATCGCAACAACCTCAGCCACTTTCTCCTCTGACATCGCATCGGTACGGCTGAGAATAACAGTACCTGCATGCTCAATCTGATTAATGAAGAACTCACCGAAGTTCTTAATATACATTTTAGCCTTCTTGGCATCTACAACAGCAACAGCGCTGTTTAACTCCACATCAGCAGTCTCCGTTGCACCCTGAACTGCTGCCATAACATCGGATAACTTGCCAACACCTGAAGGCTCAATAATCACACGCTCCGGTGTATAAGTTGCAAGAACTTCCTTCAGGCTCTCGCCAAAATCACCTACTAAAGAACAACAGATACAACCGCTGTTCATCTCCTTAATCTCAATTCCGGCATCCTTTAAGAAACCACCGTCAATACCGATTTCACCAAACTCGTTCTCAATAAGAACAACCTTGGTTCCGTTCAGTGCTTCCTTCAGAAGTTTCTGAATTAAAGTTGTCTTACCTGCTCCCAGAAATCCTGAGACAATATCTATCTTCGTCATTTCTATTCCTCACTTTCCTAAAATGCTTCTTCGTTTATATCAATCCACAGTGTGCTGCAGATGAGTCTACAATTCTAAATAATTGTGCGCTTATCTTACCGTTTTGTCAATGAAGGTCCCGGCCGATATGGGCTCTGACTCTCTCCATAATCATATCAAGAGCCACCGTATTGTATCCACCCTCCGGAATAATAATATCCGCATTCTTCTTGCTGGGTTCCACAAACAGTTCATGCATGGGCTTCACGGTAGTCAGATACTGATTAATCACGCTCTCAAGGCTTCTGGCTCTCTCCGAATGATCTCTCTGAATTCTACGGAGAATTCGCACATCCGCATCGGTATCTACGAATACCTTAACTTCCATTTCATCACATAACCGCTTATCAGCGAAAATCAGAATCCCTTCAACAATCAACACCTTGGAAGGTTTAATTACCACTGTCTCATCGGAACGATCATGAATACTGAAATCATACACCGGGCACTGAATGGCTTCCCCTCTCTTAAGGGCCTTCAGATGCTCCACCATAAGATCCGTCTCCAGAGAATCCGGATGATCGTAATTTAAATGCGTACGTTCCTCATAAGTCATCTCATGATGGGGTTTATAGTAACTGTCATGGCTAAGAACCGTTACATCTCCACCAAAAGACTCTGTAAGCTTCTTAATAATTGTAGTCTTGCCACTGCCGGTTCCTCCGGCAATGCCGATTACAAGAATATCGCCCATGTCTGCTCCTTCCACTGCCTACTATAGATTCAAATAACCCTTTAATACCTTAAGAGTTGCGTACACGCCATCAACATGGCTTCTCTCATAACCGTGGCTGGCATATACTCCTGCACCAATCAGACCATGACGCACATCATAACCGGCTCTTAAGGTTGCCTCCACATCAGAACCATAGAAGGGATAGACATCAATGGCATAATCCGCTTCTTCCTGACGGGCAGCCTTCACCAACTGATCCGTAATCTCATAATCATAAGGTCCACCGGAATCCTTGGCGCAAATGGACACCTGACGTTCCGTACAGGTAAGACCCTTGCCAACACAGCCCATGTCAACACTGATGGCTTCCGTAATTCCTGCGGGAATGGATGTGCTTCCGCCGTGGCCCACTTCCTCATATACCGTAACCATAGCATAAACCGGACGAGGAAGGGTAATCTGATTATCGTGAACGAACTTAGCCAGACCCAGAAG
>JAZLHG010000081.1:0-14823 GCA_045616705.1 Lachnospiraceae bacterium
GTTATGGACGGCAGCGGTTCCATGAGTGCTACTGACAAGAGCGCCTTAAGATATGAGGCTATGGAACTGTTTACAGCACTTGCGGCAGACAGTGGTAACTATATGGGTGCTGTTGTATTCGATGATGATATCATGCAGAAGATTGACATTGCAGAGATGCAGAGCAAGTCCGGCAAGGAAGCGCTTACCAATGCCGTAAGAGCAGCAGGAATCAGTGGCGATACCGATATCGGTAAGGCTCTGGCAACAGCAACAGATATGCTGAAGAGCGGTGGTAACAGAAACTGTCAGTCAGCAATCATCCTGTTATCGGATGGTAATACAGATCTTCCCGGCAATCCTCAGGGGCTTGCGGATTCCGAGAAGAAGAAATCAGATGCCATTGCCGATGCAAGAGCACAGGGCATTAAGGTATATTCCATTTGTCTGAATTCTAACGGTAAGGCTGATCCTGAAGAACTTCGTCAGATTTCCGATGCAACGGGTGGTCAGTTTAGAGAGGTTAAGACTGCTGATGACCTAAAGGAAGTCTTCAACATGTTCTATGAGATGATTTACTCCACTGATACCATGAACTTAGGTACCATGACCATTCCTGACAGTGGTGAACTGGAGATTTCATTTGACATTCCTTCCCTTTCCGTTGAGGAAGCAAATATTATTATTAATACCATTAATCCGAAGACAACTTATTCTCTGATGAATCCCAGCGGAACCGGATTCACAGATTCTGAAATGGACGGAATGACCACGAAGGCTAAGACCTTTAGTGTAATCAAGATTCCCAGTCCTGAACCCGGTGAGTGGAAGTTATATGTTCGCGGTGTTGCCGGTGATCAAGTAGAGGTTAATCTGGTGTATAACCATGACTTATCCCTGGATCTTAAGGAAGGCAGCAACGGTAACGCCAAGGCCGGTCAACCCATTACTTTAACCGCAACCGTTACAGACAAGGGTTCTGTTGTTACGGATATGGCTCAGTTAAATAACAGCCCGGTACATTTGTCCATTAAGGGTACGAATACAGGCATTTCCGAAGATGTAGTGATGGATGGAAGCGGTATTACATACGATTTCATTCCCACCCTTCCCGATGAATACCAGTTGATGGCTTATATTGATGTGGACAGCTTCCATGAAGAGTCTAATATCATTACGATTTCCATTGTAAATGAAGCACCGGAAGCAACAGACTTCACAATTAAGAAGGTGATTACACCTTTTAGTAAGCCTGAGAAAATCAACTTGTCCATGCATGCAAAGGATCCGGATGGCTCCGAGTTAACCTTTGCGATTGCGGGCAGTACACTGAAGGCAGATACCTACAGTTTAAGAGATGATCAGCTTGAAATTGAAATTGCCAAGTGTGGTAGCGGTAACATTAAGCTGGAAGCTACAGATGCTGCAGGCGATACTGTTTCCTTTAACTGTAAAGTAAAGCTGTTTAATGTGTTTATACTGATTATAGCTCTTCTGGTAGCTGCAATCGTGGCTGTAGTGGTTGTAATTCTGGTACTGAAGACGAAGAAGAACAACAGAGTGGTACAGGGTAATATCAGAGTTATTCCTTTCTCCCAGGGTATGACTTCCATGCAGGAAGTAATTGATGGAGATAAGGGTAAGATGATTCTTGGCAGATACCTAAGCAGTCAGGTTAATACAGGAATTAATTATTTCCAGTGTTACTTCGAGGCAGGTGAGAGACCGAACTTCATTTACTTTGTCTCCAAGCAGGGATACACCACAGATTTCAATCCTGATGTTCCCAGTAAGAAGATTAGACTGGACGATCAGTTGGAGATTACCATTTTCGGTTCCGAAGATCATTCCTGTGGTATCAGAGTGACTTATACAGGATTTAATGACATGTATGGATTCTAATAGTGAGTGAACTATTAAATATATATTTTTAAAGGAGAAGTGTTATGGCAGTATATGGACAGTTGCTGGTCGATGCCGGTGGTGGAATTATCGACCGCACCAAGCAATCCGAGAAGCAGGACGGCGCTACCTTGATTATTGGTCTTGGCGGAACCGGTACGGATGCTGTAATTAAGATTAAGAAGGAAATGTACAAGCAGCTTAAGCCCGATGACGAGAAGGCTGTAATTCCGCAGTACAATTCCATTAGATTCCTGGTTCTTGATTCTGATAGAACCCAGCTTGAGAAGCAGAATGGTGCTATTTCCGATATCGATAAGAACAACGAGTTCTTCAATGTTGGTAATGATTCCATTAAGCAGACCTTTGCTGCAACCAAGGTTTTGGAAGCAAGAAAAGAACTGGATTGGTTAGATTTCGAACATATTCATCCCGATGATGCAAGTAACGGTGCCGGCGGTATCCGTCAGGTAGGTCGTTTCCTGTTAGTGGATAAGGCACAGATGATTTATGCCAAGATTAAATCTCAGATGATGGCAGCGTTAAGAGATGCGAAGAGTGGTAACTTAAATGTTCACATTCTCTCCGGTATCTCCGGTGGAACAGGTTCAGGTACATTCCTTGATATCTGCTACCTTGTACGTGCTGCTCTTGATGAAATCGGTAAGCCTAACAGCCGTGTATGTGGTTACTTCTTCCTTCCCGATGTTAACTTATCCGTTCCTGAAATCAGTGCGAATCCGCTTCTGTCTAACTATATTAAGGTTAACGGCTATTCAGCACTTCAGGAGCTTGATTACTGCATGAACTTCAGCAAGAACCATGACAAGTTCAGAATGAACTATGGTTTTAAGGAAGTAGAATACGAGATTAAGCCTGTTGACTTATGTTATTTGGTATCTACAACCGATTCTGACGGTAACGTTGTTAAGAATGGTTACTCCTATGCTATGGGTGTTGTTGCTGACTTCGTAATCAGCTTCCTTGCCAAGGTTAATCTTCCTGAGGGCGTTGAGGTTGGTAGCGATTCCGGTTTGACACTGGAAGGTCATATTGCGAACCTTCATCAGATGAAGGAAGGTATTTCACTGCAGCATGGTGCAACCGTAGACTATAATATCTTAGGCGCATCCGTAGCAGAGATGCCTTTATCTGAAATTGCTACTTATTTAGGATCTAAGCTGTTTGGTGCGTATGAATCCATTTACGGACGTACTCCTTTCGAACAGGAGAGAGACGAGTTCTTAATGAGAAGCCGTCTGCAGTACGAAGATATTCGTGCAACACTGACACAGGGCTGTGCTCCTCAGGTTGTATTCGGTAATCAGTTCGATGCGAACCTCTATCAGACAACCGGTAATAAGAGATTCATCGATAGAGCAGATGAGTTCTATAACATTAATAAGGGTATTCTTACCAAGAATGCTTCCACAATGATGGAGAAGCTGGGTGACTATGATATTGCGAATCAGGGAACATCCATGATTAGCCGTACCTTTAAGAACCTGTACGAGTACTACGTTGTGAACATGAACTTCGGCCCTTATTATGCAAAGCGTATGCTCTTTGGCAATAATAATCCGAACCTGATTCATGCAGTTGACGGTATGATTGCTCGTAACGTAGAACAGATTGAGTCTGAAGTAAGACAGGAGCCTCTCCGCAGACAGGATCTTCAGGATGCTGAAGCTCGTATGAATGGAGCAGGTGCTCTGAATAAGAGTAAGCGTATTGAAGAATACAAGAACGCTCTGAATATGTGGTATGCACATCTCTACAGAGTAGAAGTATATAAGACCTTAGAAGAACTTCTTCAGGAGTTTAAGCGTCAGCTGGTTGCTCTTGATCATGACTTCTTCAATGTTCTCACCATCGTGTTAGATACACTGAGAGCTACTTTCGAAGAAAATGCCAAGGTTCTCTCTGAAGGTATTCGTGAAGAGAATTCCTACACATGGAAGATTCTTAGCATTCCTGATATTCAGGCAGGTCTTGATACAGTAATTAAGAACCTGGATGTTACCCAGACTCTGTACGATTTAATGTCATCCATGTTTGCTAACTTCAAGAACTGGATGGGCCAGGATCAGAACGAAATCGTAAAACTGGTATCTGAGTTTGTTCTCAGTGAGTTTGGTACAGCTACCAAGAAGACCATGACAGATTATCTCAAAGAGAAATACAATGCAGAGAACCCGACTGTACTGGCAGAGAAGATTGAAGAAGATATTATGCAGAAGAATCTGTGGAATAAGTCTGTTCCCCTGTTCTGGCAGAATACCATGTACAAGAATCCTGTAGGCACTCTTACTTCTCTTACTGTTCCTTATGATGCAGCTGAGATTAAGACTGCAGCATATAACTTCAAGGGTTCTAAGCATGAGATTATTGTCAGAGAGTCCGGTATTACAGACAAGATGAGCATGATGCGCTTCTACAGCGGACTTCCTATGTATGCATATCAGGGAATTCAGGAGCTTGAGAGAGCATATGAGCAGGATACAAGATCCGGTCGTCACTTATATGAGAGAGGCGAGAAGAACTGGAATGAGATTCTTCCTTCACCCATTCCTGCAAGCTTTGAAATCACTCTTCCGATTGAGAGAATTGCCAAGAAGAATCAGGCCCTTCTCGCAGAATTTGATGAGGCAGTTGCTGCAGGTGTTGTGGAAGAAGACAGCTTCGGATTCTGGAACATTATGCTTACAGGTGATTTAGACATGGATGCTCTTAAGAAGGAAGCAGATGCTCTTCCTGCAAACGGACCTGCATGTCAGGCATTTGTAGATAAGTTGGTAGAAATTGAGAAGGCTCAGGCTGAGACTGTTAAGAAGCAGCGTATCGAGACTCTGGAGGCAAATTCCGGCGCACAGAAACTGGTTATGCTGGACTTCTACCTTCTTTCTCCTGTATTTAACAGTATGGTTAAGAAGGAACTTGCTAAGAAGAAAGCATTTGCAGAACTTGTTGAGTTTGCTAACAATAAGATAGCATCCGGTAAGGTAGAGGCTACTGCCAAGAGAGACTTCTTCAATGCTATTTTCTCCGGTGTACTCACATATGGTAAGAAGGTTACTTACAAGTATGATGACTTCGGTGTTGAGAAGGCATTTGATCTTACCAACCTTGATATGGAATACGGTGATACCGGTGCATATTGCGCATTCAAGACCTACTCTGAGATGGATGAGAAGCTTCGTGCACGTCTTGTGAAGGAGACCAAGATGCGTATGCAGGATGATGATGCAGCAGATCTTGTGAAGGAGACAGTACTGACTCTGGAAGAGACCATGCCTAAGAAGATTCAGGGTTACCTTATGAACTATGAGGATGACCTGAAGCATGATGAAATTGAAGCATTCTACTCAGACTTTATGAAGAATCTGGCAAGCTTCAAGTCCATCAACTTATAAGATTTATTATTACTAAATTGATTCCCTGGGGCGCAAGCCGCAGGGTATACAAGGAGCGGCGTTATGAGCACCCCACAGGCAAACAGAAAACCACTAAATACAGGAAGAGAACTACTGTTTCGATCGATTGATGCGTTAAATTCATTCGGTCATGGAGATGTTGGAGGAAATGTGTCCAAATATCCCGCGGTAGTTGTTTTTTTGGGCGAGAAATCATGTGAATATCTTGAGCAGGTGAAGCAGCCCCTTGATGATAACTGGAACAATGCAATGCACCTGGAGTATTTGAATATTTACCCCAAGGGTGACAGTTTTGCTTGTAAGAAGTTGGTTCGAGACGAAGACGATCCGACAACTGCTGATTGGTCTGAAGAGATAGACGATTACGAGGAAGCCTTAAATACTGCGGTTGTAACTATGCTTGGTAAGGATGAAAAGGTCTTCTCCGACAGTAGCGCAGTTAAATTTGACTTTATTCTGGATGCCACCGAAGAAAAAGGTCTGGCATTCTATACGCTGTTTAGAGACTTAAAGTGTTATATCAATATTACGAAGTTTAAATCTCTTTATTTAATGCTTGATCAGAATCCTTCCAACGTGAAGAAGTCTGATGAACTTTTGCAGTTTATTCTTCATGATGATCAGTTGGATTCTCCCAATATCTACTTGATCAGTAATCAGCAGAGAAATAAGAAATTCCTGTTAAATGACAGAATCTGGATGAATTATCGTCTGATTGCCAATCTGATTATCCTTGCAGGTAATAAGAACTTCACAGGAACGAACTTTGCATTAAGTATCGGCATTAAAACTGTATCGTACGCAATTGTTCCCAAGCCCACAGACCAGATTGGTGAAGTATCTGTGGATACGCTGTTAAATGAAATGTACAACATGGAGCGAAATCGTTTTGTAACCACAGCGCAGCCTTGGTCGGTTGCAAGATTTCGTGATCGCATTGGCATGGATATGGATAATACCATTGAAGAGGCCAATAATCTGTTGATTAATCTTGTGTCTAACGGCATGGGATTTAATTCGGAAGCCGTATATTATCTGCCTTATACAACAGACAGAGATTTGGCAGATCTTCAGAAAGAGAAGAATTACAGTATTAAGGCTATTGATGGCAGATGCTATGGTGCTGCAACCGCATATGTGAACATGTACTGTAAGCAGCCGATTATCAATTTCTTCGAGGCGAATGACAGACATACTCAGGTTCGTCAGGAACTGAAGGCGTTCCTGCTGTCGCGCTTTAATTATTTTGAATTACAACAATTACGAGAACTTCGCTCAGAGATTATCCAGTGTATTCTCCTTCCGGTAACCAGGAAGGCAGCACAGCCTGCGGATATTCGTGCAGCGTTTGATATACAGGCTAAAAGAGAGACCAAGGAGCTGTTCTACAACATGTATAAGGAAGCCCTTGCAGAGAGCCTAAATACAATCTTTGATGAAATTGATAGATTTGAACAGGATTACAATCAGATCTGCAAAGAAATGCGGAATGAGAGAATTGCAAATGGTGACGAAGAGGCAACTATTGAGCATTATTATCAGGCTGTTGTCAGAGATTATATTAATGAGAAACAGAATTATGCTCGTGGAATGGCATTCCCGGCAGTGTTTAATTTAGAACTTAACAAACAGGGCATGCTGGAAGCTATTTTTGGCGAGTACTGCGAAATGATTAAGCGGGAAAAGGTATTTGCCCTTGATTTCGAGCAGGAGATTAAAGAACGTTCCGACAAGCTCAGTGCCACGGAACAGCAGAGCTTTGTTCAGTCTGAATTGATTAACCAGATTGAAGGTAGTATGAGACTGAATAATGTCATCGAATTCCAGGAGATGAAACTGGCGACTTATTATCTCATCAATGATAAGGCAGAATACGCAGCCAGACTTCGTAATGATAATGGTTATGCAATCGGTGATTATCTGCTCTTTAATCTGAATAGAACAGACTGCATCGAGCAGATGGAGATTTACTTAATTCCGGATACCAAGTTGATTCACTTATTATCAAGTGAAGACTTATAGGAGGATGCATCATGTTGATGAAGGAGCCTAATCCACTGTATGCCATTCGAGAGAAGAGCTACGTGGTGGTGAATAATTCTCTTGAATTTAAATGGAGATACAAGAGTGGAACGCATTTTCTGATTGCGCTTAGCAATTCCATGAAGCCTTTTTCTTTAGAGGCTATTACGAATTTGCTTAGTCAGGAGGGTATGAGTGACAGAGATATTCTTACAAGTGCGGCACATAAGATATACGCAGGTGAAGAGAATGTAGATTTGAAGCTGTTTCTGCTAAAGGAGAGAACATTCCAGAAGGATAACCGTGTCTGGAGATTGAATCTGCAGGAACTGGCCAAGAGAATTCCTTATCGTATTGATGTGTTTGTGTGCGAAGAGGAAGAAGACGGAAGTTTATCTGTATATGATGCGGCCGGCGAAGAGGCAGCGTTTTTCCTTCCCCTTCACATTAAATGTTCTAAGCGTCTAATCACAAAGGGTTTACTGTCCAAACAGTATTTTGCGGAAGTGGTTGTAGGTAAGCCGGAGCAATATGTTGACGGTACCTTCCAGTACCTGGTTCCTGGTGCGGGTATCAGCATTCCAATTCCGGAGAGAGCCCTTGGACGACAGTTGATGATTAAATTACCGGATGCAAGACTTCCCATGATCTATGCATCAGAGGAATATAGAAAATATTATTCTATTGAGGAGAACTAGTGATGGATGTTCAGATGAACGAAGAGCTTGAGAGACTTAGAAGCGGAAATGCCAATTGGATTCCGGCTAAATGTCCCTTTTGCTTCAATGTAATTCTTCCTTTTTCCGCCGCATTCAGATGTGAATCTGTTTATACACAGCAGGACCTTGAAGAACTGAATGAGATGGAGCAGGAGAAGGCAGAACCTTATATTGAGAGACCGGATGAACTACTTGAGAGTTATTGGAAGAATTTCCCCGGTAGCAAACCCGCCGGTACCCATGAGACACATGCAGCAATGCATGCTATGAATACAGAACATAATGTGATTAAGAATACCAATTTTGAACTGGATGAGGAAGGATTTCCTTATGCTATGGTAGATGAGTTCGGTAAGAAGACCACCAGACGTCTGTGTCCCCATTGCCATAATCAGTTACCTCATGCATATGGTAAGTTCCCGGTTCGTTTTATTCCTGTGGTAGGTATTACCAGTTCCGGTAAGACGGTATTCCTTGCACAGCTTATGGATTACATTGAAGAATATCTGACCAGAGTCAACCTGGTTCCCGTGGGTATTCATGAAGAGATTACACAGTATGTGGATTCCCATCCCATCCGTCGTAATAAAGAACTTCCCATTGGTAATCCGGCCCATTTAATGACCTTGCCTCTTCCTCTGAACGTTGAGAACAGAGAGACCGGTGAACATTTCACTTTTGTATTCTACGATATTGCAGGTGAGAACTGCGTTAAGCCGGATCAGATGCAGAAGTATGGTCCGTTTATTGAGAATGCGGACGGAATGATTATGATTATCGACCCGCTTCAGTTTGCAGATACTTTTGATTTGGATGCCATGGTAGATGATGAACGAGAAATGGCCAGACCTGAGCGAGTTGCAAATGCCATGTATACCGCATTTATTTCCTCTCACTCCGGTGCAGAGGGCAAGAGTCCCGTTCCTGTAGCAATTGCAATTTCTAAGAGCGATATGTTAAGACCTTATTTTGAGAATCATTATATGCAGGCTCATATTATGACCCCTATTAATTATGCTCAGTATCCTGTTGGAATGAGAGGCATGGCATTTGATGATTGTCGAAATGTGAACATGGAAATGCGTACCCTCCTGATGGGTAACGGTAATAGCCTGCAGGGTGAGACCTTTATGAATTCCATTGACAGTTGTTTTGTTAATGCAGGTTATTTTGCATTTTCTGCATTAAGTACCATGCCTTCTTCGGAAGAGGATGAGTACGGCAATCGTCGTTTCTATATGGATGAAGCACCTGAGAGAACCAGACTGGAAGAACCTTTTTACTGGCTGCTCTTTAGATTAGGCATTATCAGTGCGGTTGCAAAGGATGGCAGAAGAGGTTATATGGATGCACCGTCCATGGTCAGAAACGGCGGAAGAGCAGGTATTCCACCTCTTAATAAGCCGATGTTCTTTGCACAACAGCCCCAGCCCGGCGGTAATTCCGGTCGCAGCGGTGGTGGCTTCTTCGGTAGAAAACGCAGATAGATTTACTGATTTGCATGGAGGGTATACAGTATGAATTTATACCAGGCAGGATATTATAGATTGGGAACACAGGGCGTTAATGCGGGCTGGCAGTTGGTCTCCGCATCTGACGGTATGTCCCAAAAAGCCAAAGAAGGATTTCAAGGTATTGCATCCACACTGATCGGCATGAAGAATGCTTCGCTTCCGATCCTGAATATGGGTGTATACAAGTTTGACAGATTCGTATATCTGTTGCATATGAATTATCAGGCCAGTGGTGAGGATGCCAGAGGTGTATCCTACGCCCACTGCTACTGCTTTAATCAGAAGGACTATTTAGAACTGAGCAGAAATCCTGAGAAATTATTTGGCGTGCAGGAAGAGGTCTTTCCTAATGAATATGATGGAACCATTAGGGCTTACCCCGTTGTAGGGGAACTTCCTTACGTGTCCATGAGTGTGGATGCGATTAAGGCCAAGTATAACATTACGGATGAACACTACAAGGAGATGGTACTTGCAGCAATCAGCGCAACAGAAGGATTGACCCCGGCGCTGTGCCTGAAGAAAGATCTTCCCAAAGAAGAATATCGCCAGTTCTATCGCGACATGCTCTATTTGATTGACATGGCCCTTCCTTATCAGCTGAGAGCCAGAATTACGGCATTTTCCCATGGGGGCGTAAATGATGTAGTTATCTATGTCAGTGATCAGGTAAGCAGTACGAATTACGTGGATTTCGATACGAATCAGTATCACTTGGAATATGACAGGATGAAGAGTTATGAATTTACCATGATTTATAATTCTGTTCCTGCGATTGACCGGTTAAGTGCAACCTGGGATCAGTTATCTGACTGGATTCAGGAGACCATGGAGAGCTCCCCCAAGGAAGGAAGTTGTACGCAGGTAGAAGCTGCTTATCAGGCACTGTTCAAGAAACAGTCTGCAGCAGGTATAGAGCCCCAGAAGGCTGTGGAGTTGATTCAGGCCTTTCTGCAGTACGAGCCTAATGATGCGGCAGCAACCTATGATTATCTGGCAACACTTCTCAGACTGGTTAATGAGAATCAGATTACGATTGATGATAAGAAATTAAACAGAGCAATTTCTTCCAGATATGAGCAATCAAATCATGAGGATTATCGTGTGGAATGTGATGTGCTGGCGACAACCCGACTCCTTGCAGAAGAGGATCGTAAGGCGGCATTTGACAGTCTGTATGAGATGTATAAGGCTCATCCTACACAGTATGAGCGTGTATATCAGATTATTCTTCGGAAGAATCCCGAGATGGCTGTGCTGTTCCGTCTTAAGAAACTTCTGCCTGAAGAACTTACAGATTTCGATATCATCAAATCTCACATTGCGGAAGTGGATGCCGATAATTCTCTGAGTGAGGCTTTTAAGGAACAGGACCTCCTGGTGACACTGTCTTGCCTCAAAAAAGTAACCGGCGATCGATTCCAGTCTGCAAGGAACTTTAGTGATATACAGGCGACAGAAGCGCCGATGCAACAGATTCTGAAGGAATTATCCGGTAGGAGCGAGAAAATTGAGAAGAATGCAATCACGGTAGGCAATCAGCTATATGCACTTCTGTGGACTTCCTTCCAGACCAACTGGTTCGATCCCTCGCCGGAAGCCATTGAGAGTTATATGAGTTGTGAATTGGATTATGTGTCCACACTCCTTGATGAGCCTGCAGGAAGAGAGGCGGCACAGACTGTTCTGAACCTCATTCGACTTGCATCCGGAAGATTTGGTCAGGATTCATTGAGAGTATTACAATCTCTTGTATTTGCCAATAACATGAGAGTATCACCTGAGAAGGTTCAGGAGATTCAGATGTTAGTTCTGAACAAATACTTTGAGACCAAGCAGATTGATTTATTCCAGCATGACTTCGCTTTTGATACATTGCTGACCCTTTGCTATAATCCGGTATACCGTAAATTTGACGCCTCTTATTTAGGCAAACTATTAGATCGCTACACGGCAGGCAAGGCTTTTGAGAATAAGAATGTTATGCATTTTGTTCACTTCTCCAAGCTGATTGCTACGCAGGGATATGGAGATGCTCTTCTGGGAGCTCTCATGGATGTAGCGGAGCAGGAAGAGCAGTATAAAGCTTCCGGTGTGACGCCGGCAGTAATCAAAGGCCTTAAGAAATATCAGCAGGTAATGGAAGGTAAGGAATTGAAGTCAGAGCAGATGCTTGATGCTTCCAACGGTTTCTTGACGGCTCTTTACCGTGGGGTGATGGGAATTGTGGTTATGGCAGCATTTGCTATTACAGCCCTTAATGTGAAACTGAATTTTGACCTTCCCGAAGAGAAGACAACCTTGTTCTTTGCATTAACACTGGCTGTATTCGGACTAATATACGTAGGTGTTCTGATTATGAAGATGATTATGTCGGGGCAGATAACCTACATTCCGGAAGATGCCGGACTGAAAACGGCAGCGACCATTGTGGTCTACGCAGTGCTCATGTTTGTGCTGATTCTTGCATTGATTTTAGGTGCACTGTTATTTAAGAGCATGGCCATCGTAATGTGGATGTTAATTGGCTATCTGGTTATTAGTATCGTATTAATGGTCATTAGTGACCTGTATTTGGAGGCAGAATAAATGGGTAAGAAATTTTCATGGAAAATGATGCTTGGAACAATCCTTGCAGGTGCTTTATACGGTATTTGGGGTGAGTTCTTATATCGTATGTTGAGCAGACTGGTACCCAGTGTTGTATTGACTGTAATTTACTTTATGGGTATGTTTTTCTTCATCAGCCTTGCTGTATGGATTATCAGCCGTTTTATTTACACTCAGCAGAATGGTGCGGTATATAAGAAAGTTTGGCTCATTGCCATGGCGTTGATGCTGGTATTATCCGGTCTCTTTGAGTTTATCTATGATATTATTCAGGAGCATAACGATCCGAAGGAGGCAAAATCCTATATTTTCGCCATTGATACATCAGGTTCCATGGATGTAAATGACCCTTACGGCAGCAGATATGATGCAATCGATAAACTCCTGGAAGGCAAGAAGGATAGTTTCGAATATGCAATGTATACGTTCTCCGATCCTGATTGGATCAGATTGGAGAGAGATATGGCACCTGTATCCGAGGGAAGATCTGAAATCGGTCTTGAAAATGGTGGTAAGACCGCTATTGTTGCAACACTTAAGAGAATTGCGGATGACATTGATAACGGAACCATGAAGGCTGATGAGAGTACACGAGTTGTACTGCTTACAGATGGTCTTCCTACTGATAACTATTTTAACGAAGTAATGCCTCAGTTAACCAGATTTAAGAATCTTGGTATTCCCATCAGTACTGTAGGACTTGTGGAATCCGATGACAACTTTATGTCCATGGTAGCAGATGCAACCGGCGGTAACTATGTAAGATGTGATTCTCTTGATCGTCTGGAAGGTGCTATGGAAGAGGCTGTTGAAGAAAATGAAGTATATCGTAACCTGCTTGGATTTAGAAGTGGATTATATTTGAACTGGCTTCTTGCAATCCTTCGAATTCTGTTTGTCGGTATTCTTGGTATTGTAATGGCAATTGGTAAGACCGGTATCTGTGAGAAGTTTATTAATACCACATCCGTACTTGTTAGCTCTTGCATCAGTGGTATTCTCGCCGGCGTATGTATTGAGATTGGTATGAATGGTTTAGGTATCAATCAGACTGTGATGAGAATAATTGCTGCTATATTAATGGCATTTACCTGCTTAAGAGAGGATTTGTTCTTAAATCAGCTTAATCAGAGCAGAGAGAGAGGAAATATGACCGGTTGGGATTTCTAATCGGAATGAAGGAGATTTCGTATTATGAATAAGATATTACGAATTGTTGGATATGTGGTTCTGGTTCTTGCGCTTGTCGGATCATCGGTTCTGTTTGTGCAGAAGAATAAAGAACATGATAAGTTGGCAGGTATACAGGAGAAGTTGGAGCAGGCCAAAGCGGATTATGAGCAGAATCAGATTACCATTGATAATCTTCAGGCTCAGATTCAGACCCTGCGTGAGGGTGCACAGTATACCGTAAGATCTGCAAGCCTTCCTTTATATGAGTCTAACCTTCCCACAATTCCCAGAGCGAAGCTCAGCAAAGGGGAAGTGGTATATGTTGATTCTACAGATGAGAACGGAATGGCTCACGTAACCGCGGAAGTGAACGGCGAGGAAGGGCAATATTACACCTTTGCAACATTATTAACCAAGGACCCTGCGGAGTCTACCAAGACTGTTGTTGTATCACTGGAGACAGAGAATCGTCAGGTAGAATATGATCAGGAACTTCCTCTTATAACTGCACTTGGAGAGGCTCTTAAGGCTGCAGGAATTGCAGCGGTTTGGCCCATAGATCAGGAATCCTGCGGAAATGACTGGAATTTGATCGCAGCAGATTGTGGAGCGGATGCCCACTTGATTCTTAGAGCCGGTGCTGAAATCGAGGGCGGAAATACCTGTTTCGTAGGCATTCCTATGGGGGTAGAGAACGAAACAGAATCTATGGCGCTAAGCAGAAGAATCGCTTCCATGCTTGCAATTAATAATCTGGCAGAAATGCCTTCAGAAGAGCCTGTTAATGATGAGACTCTTGAAGAGTCTGACGTAGATTCTGAAGAGGATAAGGAAGTAGGTGAAGAAGTAACTGAGGGTACAGTCGAAGGTGAAGAATCTGCAGAACCTGCAGAGGAGCCGTCTGTGGAAACTGAGACACCTGCAGCACAGAAATTAACCTGTCTGATTACTGCGAATATTATTAAGGTTCAGAATGCAGAGGTAACTGAAACTGAGGAGTCTGAAGGACAGACCGAAGAGGTTTCGGAGAGCGAAGAATCCGAAGGCGAGGAAACAGAGGGAGATGTTCCCGAAGAGACCGGTATGAATACAGTCGATTTGATTGTAAATAGTATTGTGGCCGGTGTGAAAGATTTCTGGGGTATTCAATAAAAATATTACGACAAGGTTTATTTATTGGAATAATTACTGAAGTATTGAGGTAAGAAGTATGGCTGAGAAAATCAGATGTAGTACATGTGGATATATGTTAGATCCGGGAGCACAGTTTTGTCCGATGTGTTTCTCACCGGTAGGTGGAAACCGGCCGGTAGGACCGGGACCTGTAACCCCGGGACCTGTAGGCCCTGGTGGTGGATCAATCAGTGGCACCGATGGACAGGGTGGAGTGGCCCAAGTTTCTTCCGGAGGTTCAGGCAAGCTGGTAGCGGTGATTATTGGTGTTGCGGTGGAAGTTCTGGCTGTTATTGC
>JAZLHG010000082.1:0-2962 GCA_045616705.1 Lachnospiraceae bacterium
ATAAAAGGAGAGATAATCGAGGAAGAATACTGCATAACGGAGAGTATCAATTAGCTGATGGACGCTACCGATTTAGGTATGTTGATTCATTTGGTAAGGCACAGGACATTTACAGCTGGAGACTAACTCATAGCGATGCAACTCCAGTTGGAAAGAAACGCGGACCAGCACTCAGAGATTTGAAGAAGCAGGTCGAAGCAGACGTCTTTGATCATATAGTAGCAAGAGGCGGAAATCTAACAGTCTTAGAACTAGTTGAAAAGTATGTTGCTACTAAGATTGGTGTAAGAAGAACTACAGCAACTGGATATAAGACGGTTATAAATTTCCTGAAGAAAGATGAATTTTCCAGAAGAAGAATTGATACGGTTCGTATCTCAGATGCCAAGCTCTGGCTTATCAAACTACAGCAGGAATATGGAAAGAGTTATAGCTCAATTCATACAATACGAGGTGTTCTAAGGCCTGCATTTCAGATGGCAATGGATGACGATTATATTCGTAAGAATCCATTTCAATTCCAGATGGTTGATGTTCTTGTAAACGATTCTGTAAGAAGAGATGCTATCACCAGAGAACAGGAGCGTAATTTCTTGAAGTTTGTTAAAGAGGATATTCACTTTAATCGTTATTACGATGTTATGTTTATTCTTTTTAAGACAGGTATGCGTATCGGTGAGTTCTGTGGGTTAACAGTATCAGATATTGATTTTGATAATCACAGTATAAACATTTTTAAACAACTTCAGTATGCTGCTGGAACAGGTCTCTACATTGAAGAAACAAAGACTGAAGCCGGTAAGCGAGTTATCCCTATGACAATAGAAGTAGAGGAATGTTTTAAAAACCTCATTGCTAACCGTATGAAGCACAGAGTTGAACCTATGGTTGATGGTTTTACTGGATTTCTAACCTTCTGTAGAAGTGGAAAACCAGCTGTTGAGTATCATTGGGCAAAGTATTTTAGTCGTGCTGTAGAAAAGTACAACGAGACATACAAAAAGGAACTTCCTAAGATAACGCCACATGTTTGTAGACATACTTACTGTTCAAATATGGCTAAGTCGGGAATGAATCCGAAGACATTGCAGTATCTTATGGGACATAGTGAGATTGGAGTTACTCTTGATACCTATACACACGTCAATTTTGATGATGCTGTAGCAGAAGTAACGAAGCTCGGAATTGTCTAAATACCCAAAGGGTAAAAGTTTTATTTTTACCCCGAGTTTTACCCTTTTTATATAGCAATATATGAAAGGCAAAGAGAACTTATGCGAAGTGGGTACCATTAACAAAGTACCAACAACGCTAATAAAATCAAGGGTTTGCAAAGAAAAGAACATATGTGCGAAATTATGCAAAATAAGGTAAAAGTGCTATTTATATGCCATGGTAACATCTGCAGATCGCCAATGGCTGAGTTTATTTTTAAGGATATGGTTGAGAAGCGAGGCCTTAAGGATAAGTTCGAAATAAAGTCTGCAGCAACATCCACAGAGGAAATCTGGGGACCTGTTGGCAACCCAATTTATCCACCAGCGCAGAGGGAACTTAAGCGCCGTGGGATTGGCGTAACATCATATACAAACTGGGCAGGGAAGCGTGCCGTTCAGGTAACAAAGCGCGACTACGATTATTACGATTATCTCCTCTGCGCAGATTCAAATAATATTCGTAACACCGAGAGAATTACAGGACCTGACTTTCAGAACAAGATAAGCCTCCTCCTGGATTTTTCGAAAAGGCCTGGCGCGTCTATCGCAGACCCTTGGTATACAGGAAATTTCGAGAAAACATATGAAGATATTGTTGAAGGTCTCGAAGGTTTTCTTATGTGCCTCGAAGCAGAGGGTAGGATTTAAGGTAGAATTACAGGAGCAATTGTTATACTCTATGAGAAAATACTAAAAAAGTTTGATATTTCTCGGAGGATCCATATGTACGATAAGAATTCTGATTACAGAAAGCAGCTTTATATGATGCTTGCTATTGTATTGTTCGTTATTTTTGTAGTGGGCGCTTGGGCATATGGTGATTATCTTAGGAAGCAGGAAAAGATTGTTACTTTTAGTGATCCTGTTGCTGCCTGCCGCACATGCGATATAAAGCGCGGTACCTATAGGGAAATCATAGGAACTTATATTACCTGCACTACCACAATGGACAGAATGAATGGAGCAGGCAATCGCGAAGTCTACGTAACAAATGTAGAGGGTTTTGGTGAAGTGAATCTGATTTATGTATGCACAAATTCTTCTTCATCAGTTCAACCTGGAAGCACTGTCACAATACACGTAACTGATACTATTGTCAGCATTTATAACAGCGGCCGCTCTCTCATGATTATTGGCGATATAGTTGACGTTTAATCCCAAAAACATAAAAAAGATTTATTGCATTTGTTGTACCTCTGTGTTAGCATAGCCTAACTGCATTAAAGAGGGGTATCTTAATGAACCTTAATGAACTTAAAATTGGTGAGCACGCTGTCATTACTCACGTCGGAGGCGAAGGCGCACTTCGCCAGCATTTCCTTGACATGGGAGTTATTCCTGGCGCAGAGGTTACAGTAGTAAAATTCGCCCCAATGGGCGATCCGATGGAGCTTCAGATTCATGGTTACGAACTCACACTTCGTCTTGCTGATGCCGCTAGAATTGGCATCGAGAAGATTAGTTCCCGTAAAAATGAGCATAAGAGAATCGAGAAGATTATTCCTTCCGATCACCCAGGCCTTGGTGAGGACGGAAGGTTTCATAAGGAAGGCGACGGAGACGAACTTCCTGAGGGGACAGTTCTTACTTTCGCTCTTATGGGCAATCAGAACTGCGGCAAGACAACTTTATTCAATCAGCTTACAGGTTCTAACCAGCATGTCGGCAATTTCCCTGGAGTTACGGTGGATCGCAAGGACGGTCCAATTCGCGAGCATGCCAATACACGTGTCACAGACCTTCCA
>JAZLHG010000083.1:0-6215 GCA_045616705.1 Lachnospiraceae bacterium
CACAGCCTGAAGGGGCTTAAGTGACATTGCATCTTCCTTCGCTCCGCACCCCATGATCATGGGCAGCGTAGCGAATCCAAGAAGAACCTGTACTATAATTCTATGATTCATGCATAGCTCCTAACTCAGACCCCACTATGCAACTATGAACAAGAGTATTTTAACACAAATTAGAGATTTAATCCAAACGTTTTCCCAGGGTAATGGTTACTGTTCTCTCAACATATTCTCCATTCTCCTGTCTGTAAATAATTAAATCCACCTTCTCCCCGGCTGCATAATAATTCAACTGGTTCTGAAGTTCCGCATAAGAATCAATGCTCATATCATCAAACTTCTTCAGAATATCACCTACCTGAAGTCCTGCCTGTTCCGCAGGGGAATTCTCAACGATCTGCTGTAAATAAATACCTTCCGGCATATTATATTTCGCTGAATCCGCACGAGAAATCAGAACGCCTACGATTCCCATATACCCCGCATCCTCAGGGGCAACCTGATTACGGCTGGCACGACTCATTAATTTCTCTGCTACCGGAAGGGCTGTATTAATCGGAATTGCATAACACATTCCCTCAACCTTGGTATCGGATAATTTGGCGGAATTAATACCAATCACTTCACCTCTCATATTAAGAAGCGCTCCACCACTGTTACCGGGGTTAATAGCTGCATCTGTCTGAATCAGTCCACTGGATAAATGAGCCATTTCAATATCTCTGTTTAATGCACTGACAATACCTGTTGTAACAGCTTGTCCATAGCCCAGTGCATTACCGATTGCAACCACCTGCTCACCGATTTCAAGAGCATCTGAATCACCAATCAGCGCAACCTTAATTGCCTTCTGGGTGCTCTCTTTAATCTGATCAAGAGGAACCGAAATCACTGCAATATCCATGGAAGCATCGGTACCCTTCACATCGGCCTCAATCACCTCATCATCAATGAAACATACCGATAAAGTCTCGGCACCGTCAACTACATGATTATTGGTTAGAATTAACAGTTCATCATCGTCCTGACCAACAATAATACCGCTGCCCTGAGACTCACTCTCATATAACTGGGTCTCGTAGGAGAACATCATTCGAATCTCCTGTACGCTCTTATTGGTAATTGCCACAATTGAAGGCATTGCCACCTTAACAACATCTGTCACGCTGGCTACTGCTGCATTCTCATCAGGCGCTGTTGCCACCGCAGGCTCGGCCTTGTTAATCGCCACATCTGAGCCTTCCGATTGCACCTCGGGTGCAGGCTCTTCCTTCTCTTCCGTAACAGGCTGCTGTTCCTCTACCGGAGCCTGAATCGAACTTGACTTCTGTCCGTCTTCTGTAAGCAGGTTAGGTGTTCCCAGAAGTTTATTCCCTACAACTGATATCCCAAGAAAAATACCACCGGATACCACACCAAAAATCAGCGCACAAACAAGAGCCAGCAAAACCTTACGACGGCTTGCAGACTTCTCAGCCCGACGCATTTCAATCTGCCTTCTTCTGAGTTCCTCCTGCTGGGAAGCACTGTTCTCATAGTTATAATATTCGTACATATTTCTTCCTCCTTATCGTACCGATCTATTATGAAATATCCCCTATGTTCTAAAGTATATTCACAAAGTATGTACGATAATTGTTGAAATTGTGAAAATTTGGTGTCCTCTATTGCATAAGAGTTGCTCCACCACCGCTAAAGGTCTCCTGGAACGGAATGTGGTAAGTAATCTCTTCTATCTGCGCACCAATGGTATCGGATAGGTTCCGAAGAGTCTCATCCGGATCCGCACCGTTCCAAATCTGTGTAAATGCAATCTCAAGCTGTACCCAGAAGTTACTGGTCTCCATCATTTTAGGAAGGGGAATGGACTGCTCATACTCCTTCATTACCAGATACACCTCATCCAAATCATAGCTTGCCAGACGGAGGCAGGATATTTTATCAGCCTTGGGATATACTTCCTCACCCTTTCTAAAGCAAATATAGGAAGCGAAATCATTGGCCTGTTCCTTTTTCTCGGAGTAACCGTTTACCGCCGCGCAGGTTGTAACGGACAGACCTCTTGAGCCATGATATTTATTCACATCCGGAAGCACCGCTATGCCATAGGAATAGTTAAATTCTCCATTCTCCTTAGCCTGCTGAATTCTGCTGATTGCATCTGTTGTTGCAATGGTAAATACGATTTTACCGTCAATGAAATCCTGAATAATTCTGTCATAACTGGACTCTTCCGCATCAATGGAGAAGAAGTTATTCATATTCTGGTATTCTCTTAAGCAGTCAACGGCCTGTTGATTATAAATGTTAAAGGTTCCGTTATTATCACCGTCTTCTCCACCAACATTCATATAGTTGCCAACGAAGAAATAATTATAGAAAATATCCGAAACATCCCATGAAAATACCGCTTCCACAGAGTCCGGTGCCTCGTAGTTGTATGCAAATGCCTTGATATCACTAAGGGTTCTGGGAATCATGGTAGATAACTGTTTCAGAACCTGAGGGCTGGTGATGATTTCTTCATCTCCCATGGGATTATCTTCAGACATTTCCTCCTCATATTCATCCAGTTCTTCTGAATCAGGGGATTTTGCATCCTCAGTATCATCCTTATCATCGTCCGTTTCCTTACTGTCAGACTGCTCCTGTTTCGGATCCGTATCCCCGGAATCGATGGCTTCCTGCGCCTGCTCACCCTCAGCATAATCGTAAGCGGCCTCTACTTTGGCGGATGCCAAATCCGCCATATAAGTCTTGTTATACAGAAGGAAACCGGTCTCATAGTAGAGCGGATATGCCACACGTTTATCGTTACATCTGATGGCATGTATTGCCACATCCGGATAATAATTGGAGTCTACCACCTCATAAGGATCGGTAATCTCCGTTGCAAGGCCGGATAAATAAGCACGCATCAGGCTGTCATGGGTAACAATGTAGACGTCCGGCTGCTCATATACCTCGCCCTGTGCATTTTCCTCACCATTGTAAACGGATGCCTGATTAATCTGCTCTAAGTAATCTACGCCGGATACCAGCTTCAGATTTACATGCACACCGGTATCTGCCTGATAAGACAGCGCCGACGTAGTCATAAACTCCTCAAGTGTCTCATCCGCATACCAAACAGTTATGGAATCTTTCTCTTCTATATCAACATAGGAAGCCCCATCAGATTCTGAAGAGGCTTCCTGCATTTCTGTTTCTGTTATTTGTCCGTGGGAATGATAATAAGCCACAACCCCGACGGAGATGCACAATACACCGCATATGATAGCGGAGAGCAACTTTTTACTCATTTACAGCTCCTAATGCTTGTTCTAAGCGTACAATCATTCCATCGATATCCGCCTCTGTAACAATCAAAGGAGGAAGGAATCTTACCACGTCAGCGCCTGCGGTAATCAGCACAAGTCCATTTGCAAGGGCAGCCTTCACAACATCGCCGGGCTTCACAAGATCCGTATTAAAAATCAAGCCCTGCATTAATCCGATTCCGCGATGCCCTAACAGACACTCATGCTTCAGTACAAGTTTCTCAAGCTGTGCAGTCAGATAAGCACTGACACGATTGACATTTTCTAAGATATGATCTTCTTCAAAGATATCAAGTACTGTAGACACTGCAGCTCCTGCAAGAGGATTGCCGCCGTAAGTGGTTCCATGATCTCCCGGAACCAGTGAATTTCTGGCAACTTTCTCATTCATTAAGAACGCACCTACGGGAACACCGCATCCAACAGCTTTGGCTGTGGTCATAATATCCGGCATTACACCGTAATTCTGATATGCAAACATTTTACCGCTTCTTCCCATACCACACTGAATCTCGTCAAGAATCAGAAGAAGGTCATGGTCATCACAGAGCTTACGTACACCCTTGATAAAATCAGAATCTGCAGGATGAATACCACCTTCACCCTGAACAGTCTCCATAATGATTGCACAGGTACGATCGGTAAGTGCTGCCTTCACGCTCTCGATATCGTTAAATTCTGCAAATTTAATATTGCCGATCATAGGCTGAAAAGCCTCTCTATACTTAGGATTACCTGTAACAGATAAAGCACCCATGGTTCTTCCGTGGAAAGAATGATTCATGGCAATAATCTCATGGTCAGTCTGTCCATCCATGTTATAAGCATATTTTCTGGCTGCCTTTATTGCGCCCTCAATGGCTTCCGCACCACTGTTGGTGAAGAATACTCTGTCCATACCGGTTGCCTTGGTAAGTTTCTTTGCCGCTTCAATGGTCGGAAGAGAATAATAATAATTAGAGGTGTGAAGCAGTTTATCCACCTGTCCCTTTATGGCATCGTTGTATTTCTGATTGCCATAACCCAGTGCAAATACAGCAATGCCGGAACAGAAATCCAGATATGCCTTACCATCGGTATCATATAAATACATTCCATCACCATGATCGAATACGATAGGGTAACGGTTATAGGTGTGAAGCAGTACGGATTCCGCTTCTTCAATATACTGATTCATCATTAGTCCAGTGTCTCCTTATCTGCGTCAGGGAAGAACATGGTTCCAATTCCCTTATTGGTAAATACTTCCAGTAACAGGCTGTGTGCCTTTCTGCCATCCAGAATATGAACACGGTTAACGCCGTTCATAATGGCATCGGTGCAGTTATTTAACTTAGGAAGCATACCGCCTCCGATATGTCCGTCCGCAATCATCTGCTCCGCTTCCGATACGGTAAGCCTGGATATGAATGTCTCCTTATCGTTAGGATCCACATATACGCCTTCAATATCGGTTAGAAATGCCAGTTTATCCGCATGCATGGCCTTGGCAATGGCACATGCTGCATCATCGGCATTAATATTATAGGTATCAAAATGATCATCAAGTCCAATGGGTGCAATAATCGGAAGGAAATCCTTATCTAGCAGATCTTCAATAATCTTAGTATTTACTTCCTTAATCTCTCCTACAAATCCAATGTCTTCTCCGTTTGAATACTTCTTATCAACTCTTAAGAGCCCACCGTCTTTGCCGGAAATACCAACTGCTTTTACGCCAAGTTCAGCAACCATGGATACTAAGGACTTATTTACCTTACCAAGAACCATCTCGGCGATCTCCATGGTCTCTTCATCAGTAACACGAAGTCCGTTAACGAACTTGGCTTCCTTACCTACCTTATTTACCCAGCGACTAATCTCCTTACCGCCGCCATGTACTACGATAGGCTTAAATCCAACCAATTTAAGAAGTGTAACATCTTTAATTACATTTCTCTTCAGTTCTTCATCTGTCATTGCAGATCCGCCGTACTTCACTACAATAACCTTCCTGTTGAATTTCTGAATATATGGCAGTGCCTCAATTAAGACCTCCGCCTTCTGTAAATATTTCTCTTTGTAAATTTCGTTTGAATCGCTCATTCTCCCGCTCCTTATATTATGTTAACCACATTAACTTCTGTAATCGGCATTGATTTTGACGTAGTCGTATGTAAGATCACAACCCCAGGCAGTTGCCTTCTCATTACCCATCTTCAGGTCCACAAGAATTCGAACTTCAGGCTGAGACAGGATCTTAGTAGCTTCTTCCTCGCTATAATCTACACCCTGTCCATCTTCATAAATCTGCATGGTATCAATGGACTCTCCGGCCTTGGTTGCATACAGACGTCTTAATTCTGCAGGACTTAACGTAGGATCGGAGCCGTTATCCGTCTCTGCCTTAGGTACCACACCATAGTAAATTGCACAATGATCCGGGTCAAACTGGGCTCCGGAATAACCAAGTGCGCACAGAATTCTTCCCCAGTTACTGTCGTGGCCATAAATTGCAGCCTTGGTCAGGCTGGAACAAATTACGGACTTAGCAAGAACACGGGCATCCTGCTTATTTGCCGCATTGTATACTGTGGTCTCAATCAGTGCCATTGCACCCTCACCATCAGCTGCCATACGCTTCGCCTGTGTCTCATTGACAAAATGAAGAGCTGCTTTGAAATCATCATAAGCCTTACTACCCTTGCAAATTTCAGGGTTACCTGCCATTCCATTCGCCATAACCAGTAATGTATCGTTGGTAGAGGTATCTCCGTCGACAGAAATCATATTATAAGTGTCCTTCACATCTTCCTTCAGAATCTCTGTGAGCACCTCCTTACTAATCACTGCATCTGTTGCTACATAGCCAAGCATGGTACACATATTGGGATGAATCATACCGCTTCCCTTGCTCAT
>JAZLHG010000084.1:0-3284 GCA_045616705.1 Lachnospiraceae bacterium
GTTGTCTTCCTAAGACCGCTTGGCCTCCGACTTATAGACGCCGTCCTCAAGAGAACACTCTTTCACCTGTTCCGTTTTACCGCAACCTGCCAGTGCTACCAATAACCCGGCAAGAATCATAATAAGCGGTAATTTCTTCCATAAATTTCTCATAATATCTCCTCAATTGGATTCCTATACAATTAGTTCAAAGAATCCATCGCTGCCTTGGTATGCTCAACATAAACGTTCTGTACTGCGGGAATCTCACCAAGACCCATAATCTGGCAGTCAATTTCTGATACCACACCGGAATTCTGAATCATCATTTTCCAGGAATCATCATCGTCACCTGCCATATCGTTATTCGCGTGATCACCTGCAACAACCATGAGCGGACGTAATACAACCTTTTTGTATCCTTCCTTGGAAAGTCTTTCAATAACGCTCTCTACACTGGTCTCCTCAGGCTCACCCTCTACAGTACCGATAAATACGTTCTCGTATCCAAGTTCCTGCATCTGTGTCTGCATCTGACTGTAAGTTACTTTTGCCTTATGAGAGGTTCCATGACCCATTAATACAAATGCTACGCCGTTGTCTTTTGCTTCATCTGTGCTACTGAATTTCGCTTCCTTTACAGCATCTTCCACGATTGCCTTAGCAACTGCTTCCTTGTCTGTATTTACAACTGTGGCATCTGCTCCAACTTCACCAAGCAAGGGCTCTGCAACAACAACCTGTTCAAACTGTGATGCATAACGATCAAGACACTCACATAACTCATCATATTCTGCACCATGCATTAAATGAGTAGGCTGTACAATCAGTTTCTTAACACCATTCTTAACCGCACGCTCAAGGGCCTGTTCCATATTGTCAATATGCTCATCTTCTCTTGCCTGAACATGATTGATAATAATCTGTGCAGTAAATGCACGTCTTACAGCCCAATCAGGGTATGCAGCCTGCAGGGCATCTTCAATTCCTTTAATGTCCACAGCACGGCTATCATTAAATGATGTACCAAAGCTTACTACAAGAATTTCATTATCACCGATTCCATCTGCATTACGGGGATCGTCTTTACTTGCATCACCGGTATCTCTTCCGAAATAATCGGGATCTGCATCTTCACCTTCCACCATTTCTTTCTGCACATCAGTCAACTTATCCCATGCAGCTTTAGCCGCTGCACACTGCTCATCAGTCTTGTCTGTTCTCTCCTGTACATAAATTGCATCAATTAATGCTGCAACCTCATCAGCCCTCTCCTGGTCTGACTTTCCACAGCCTACAAGAAGGCTGCTTACCATTGCTCCTACAAGGATAATGGATAAAAAATTTTTTTTCATATATGTTACCTCTCTGAATTTATTAAGACAGGATTAGACGGCAGTGACGGCATACTGATAGACACGAATAAAAAAACGAAACCTATAAAGGTATCGTCTCATCACATAAATTATGAGACACAAAGCCAATTACTCGTGGCAAATTCGGTCTACACATTGGCAGGTCTCCTGGCTCACGGCATTCGTGTCATTTCACCTTCCCGCATAAGCAGTGGTCAATGTGAACATTTCTTCACATCATGAAATCACACATTCCGCATACAGTGACGAGTTCGCACAGGCCTTGCACCTGTTTCCCTTTTCACCAGTACAACTCACGTTTACTGACACCAATCTGTCTTTTTCATGGGGTATTTTATCACACTCTCTAAGGGCTTTCAACATTACTCGGTAGTATTTTCATTTCCTATTAATAATTCACATTTTATAAATTTCTGTTATAATGTTAAGAAGAAATGTTAGGAGGATGTTATGCCTACAGATATATTTTTAAATCTCTGTGCTATTATCACCGCCACAGCGCTCATCATTTCTTTATATATTCGTAAGCAAACCCACGGCCAGAGCAACGTATTATTTATGATGCTCTGTCTTAGTGTTTCAGTGTCAAGCGTCGTTGATATCTTTGGGCGATTGTTTGACACCGTTATTCAGGTCAACTCTTCTAATTTATTCCTGTGTTACGTCATATATTACATGGCATTTCTGATTCACAGTATCATGCCGGTTCTTTATATTCTGTATCTCTATTCTCAAATTGGCTTGTGGTATTTATTCATACAGAAGAATTCCATGAAATTATTCTGCTTCCTTCCTATGGGAGTTTGGGTTGCATTTCTTGCCGGCAATCCCTGGTCCAAACTGGTATTCAGCATTAACGAAAATGGGCAGTACGTATATGGTAATTACTTCGTAATCTTTTTGGTTGCCCTGTTATATTATCTGATTTACGGTACTGTTCTCCTGATTCGCTACCATAATCAGGTACGTAAGTCTGAATTCTGGGCATTGATGATCTATTTGATCGTGGGTACACCTGTAGTTGTAATTATCAATTTCTTTGGTGATCTGCACATTGATAACATGCTGGTGGTCCTTGTTCTACTGATTGTTATTTTGGGCGTTCAGCGTCCGGAAGACAAAATTGATCCCATCGTAGGTGTTATGAGTAAAATTGCCTTTCTTGAAGATATGCGTCAGGCATTTAATATTTCAAGTCCCATGACTTTACTGTTTGTAAATTTCACTAATCATGCCGCGCTACGTAACAACTTAGGTATCTTTTCCTACAACACCCTGTTAACCAGACTGGCAAACAAAACAGAACAAATTAGTCGAATCATGCAACTCCATCCTGATATCTACTATCTGGATAATGGTACTTTTGCAATTAAAACAGACATCAATAATATAGAGAATTTGTTAGACCTTGGTCGTATGGTTCACGCTTACATGCAAGAACCTGTTCGTCTTGACCATATGGAAGTCATGGTAGATACCATGGTATGTCTGGTAAAATGTCCGGAAGATATTGACGATCATGATACGTTTATCAATTTCAGTCGAAGTTTTCATCAGAAGCTTCCCCGCCAGAATCGTGTTATTGTCCTCTCTCATATCGCAACCTCCAGGGACTTTATTTTGCGGAGCAGAATTGACACAATTATTAAGAAGGGAATTACCAATCAGAGTTTTAAGATGTATTATCAGCCCATCTACTCCTTGAAGAAGCATCGTTTTGTCTCTGCCGAGGCACTGATTCGACTTGTAGACGATGAATATGGTTTTGTCTCTCCTGCTATTTTTATTCCCGCTGCAGAAGAAAGCGGTGCAATCCATCAAATCGGCAATTTCGTATTTGATGATGTATGTCGTTTTATTGCCAGCGAAGAATTTAAGAGTCTGGGACTTGAATATATCGAGATTAACCTGTCCATTTCCCAGTGTATT
>JAZLHG010000085.1:0-3069 GCA_045616705.1 Lachnospiraceae bacterium
GACCATTGAACTGGCCCGTAAGATTAAGGAAGTCTACCATATTGAGCCGGTAGTGCACTTAACCGGAATGTGTTATGACGAGAAGGAAATTGATGAATTTGCCAAGGCTATCGCGGATGCAGGGATTGAGAATATTATGGCACTCAGGGGAGATGCCAATCCTAATGCAACTCCTAAGGGCGTATTCCCCCATGCAAGTGATTTGATTCAGTACCTGAAAGCTCATTATGATTTCTGTATCTGTGGTGCATGCTATCCTGAGATTCATCCGGACTCTTCGGACCGTGTCAGCGAACTTCGCAATCTGAAGACCAAGGTAGATGCAGGTGCGGAGATTTTGTTGTCACAGCTGTTTTTTGATAACGATGCATGGTATCGTTTTATGGAAGACTGTGCGATTGCAGGAATTGATGTGCCCCTTACACCGGGCATTATGCCGGTAACCAATGCGGCACAGATTAAGAGAATGGTTGGCCTGTGCGGTGCAACACTGCCTGCCAGATATGAGAAGATTATTGCACGCTTTGAACATAATCCTGAGGCACTCTTTGATGCAGGAATGGCGTATTGTGTCAGTCAGATTATCGACCTGCTTGCGGGCGGTACAGACGGTGTTCATATTTACACCATGAACAATACCGGAGTGGCGCGTACAATTTGCGATTCGATAAGGAATATTATTAAACGATGAGAAATATTGATGAAGATTTAATCATCAGAAGAACCCTGTCCTATTTAGGTGGTGACAAACAGGATGGGGCTCTTGTTTTATATCAGGAGATTAAGCAATGTATTGAAGAACTGGGACAGGAGGCCAGGTTTCGTTCCTGCCATGAAATTTACGGGCTGGAATTTGACATCGAAGGTTATCCTTATGTTCCTGAACTTGACATGTTGATGAAGTCAGAAGACCTTAAGAAGTGTCTTAAGGACAGTAACTCCTTATGTGTAATCGCATACACGTTGGGAACTGAGACAGAACGATATATTAAGAGAGTCAGTTCATTGAACTTAAGTCATGGCCTTGTGCTGGATACCACTGCATCGGCTTATCTTGAAGAACTGGCAGATTTATACGATGAGTCGGTAATCGGTGGGGTTCATACCTTTCGCTATGCACCGGGATACGGAGATGTGCCGTTAACCTGGAATGAGAACTTTGCACGAGCTATCAACTGTGGCAAACGCATTGGCATGACCCATACCACAGGAGGATTGTTTCTTCCCAGGAAATCCATGCTGGGATTAATCGGAATCGGTGGGGAAGGTGTTCGAATCGACTGCTCCAGTTGTGAACGGTTTGAATCCTGTATACAGAGAAGAGAAGGAAGAAAGTGCTTTCAGTAACGACTGAGAGAATAGGAGTAAATCATGGAATTATCAGTGAGAGACAGACTAAATAAGGATTTCCTGTTATTTGATGGCGGTATGGGAACACAGCTTCAGAATGCCGGCATGAAGGCAGGACAGATTCCGGAGGAACTGAATATCGATAATCCTTCGTTAATCAGCAGCATTCATGAGCGATATCTGAAGGCAGGTGCGGACTTTATTACCACCAATACCTTTGGCTGCAATCGTCTGAAGATGGCTGATGCGAAGTATTCCGTGGAAGAAATGATTCAGGCTGCGGTTGCCAATGCCAGAACCGCCCAGAAGAATCAGAGCAGGGAAAAGGACAGCTATGTGGTTCTTGATATCGGACCTATCGGAACCATGTTAAAGCCCCTTGGAACTTTGTCTTTTGATGATGCATATGAAATTATTGCGGAACAGGTTCGTATTGCTGACGGACTGGTGGATGCGGTGCTTCTAGAGACCATGACCGACCTTTATGAGGTGAAGGCCGGAATCCTGGCGGTGAAGGAGAATTCCAATCTTCCTGTATTTACCACTATGACCTTTGAGAGAACCGGACGTACCATGACGGGTGTGGATGCGGTATCTTTCGTTAACGTAGTAGAAGGTCTTGGCGTAGATATGTTGGGTGTGAACTGTTCTCTGGGGCCCAAGGAATTGGCACCCATTATTGATACCTTGCTTGCGAATGCCCATATTCCTGTTATGGCGCAGCCCAACGCAGGTCTTCCGACGTTAAGAAACGGGGAGACTGTGTATGAACTGACACCGGATGATTTCGCAACCTTCATGACCTCTTATATGTCAGATGGTCTGGCAGTCTGTGGCGGATGCTGCGGTACAACACCGGACTTCATCGCTGCATTACATGTGGTACGACCGAAGCAGGCAACTCCCAGACAGAATCCTTATCTGACCAGAGTGTCATCTCAGAATAAAACAGTAACCTTTGACGGTCATGTAATTGTGTGTGGTGAACGTCTGAATCCCACCGGTAAGAAGAAATTGCAGGCAGCTCTCAGAGAGGGCAGACTGGAAGAACTGGTATCGGAGGCAATCAGGCAGGAAGATGCCGGCGCAGAAGTATTGGATGTAAATGTAGGTCTTCCGGGAATTGATGAAGTGGAGACTATGAAACAGGTGATTCCTATGCTGCAGGAAGTTGTGGATCTGCCTCTTCAGGTGGATTCCTCATCTGCTAAGGCACTGGAAGCAGCCTGCAGATATTATAACGGTAAGCCTTTAATTAATTCCATTAACGGTAAGCCTGAGGTATATGAAGCTGTGCTCCCGATTGTAAAAAAATATGGTGGCGTGGTAATTGCCCTTACGCTTAATGAGGAGATTCCTCTTCTTGCGGAAGAGAGGGTGGACCTTGCCAATATGCTGATTCAGAAAGCTGTGGAAATGGGAATACCTACAGAGGATGTGATTATTGACTGTCTGACCCTGACAGCATCAGCACAGCAGAAGGAAGTGAAGGAGACATTAAAGGCAGTTCGTATGGTAAGAGAGGGTGGACATCACACCGTACTTGGTGTATCCAATGTATCTTTTGGCCTTCCCAATAGACCGCTTCTGAATCGTACATTCCTGACCATGGCTATGGAAGCAGGACTTGATTTGCCGATTATGAACCCTCTGGATGCAGAAATGATGGGATGTATTTCTGCAGCGAATTTGCTGTTAAATTATGATACAGACTGTGCT
>JAZLHG010000086.1:0-5836 GCA_045616705.1 Lachnospiraceae bacterium
AGAGGAACATACTCTGTCCGTCTCATGAAGGGCCTTAGGAATAGAGCGAATCAACAATTCATCAGCCGGTGTCATTCCCTTGGATACAAGAGCTGAGAATCCACCAATCAGATTAACTCCTACCGCCTTAGCAGCCTCATCCATGGTCTTGGCAAGAGATGCGAAATCATCTGTTGTCTTGCAAGCTGATGCACCAACCAGTGCCATGGGTGTTACGGAAATTCTCTTATTCACGATAGGTATTCCAAACTCGCGTTCAATTTCTGCTCCGCATTTCACCAAATCCTTGGCAGTAGTAGTAATTTTGTTATAAATATTTGATTTGAGCTGCTCCAAATCATCGGTAATACAATCTAACAGGCTGATACCCAGTGTGATTGTTCTCACATCCAGATTCTGCTGCTCAATCATTTTATTCGTCTCTCTGACTTCTCTAATATTAACCATGTCTATTGCCTCATTCCTTAAATTCTGTGCATGGAATCAAATATTTCTTCACGCTGACATTTAATAATGACACCCATCTCTTCACCAATCTGCTCCAGTTCGCTTGATACATCTGCAAAGGGTTTAGACGATGCATTCATATCAACAATCATCATCATATTAAAATAACCCTGAACGATTGTCTGAGAAATGTCCTCAATATTCACATTGTTATTGGCCAGATAGGTACAAACCTTAGCAATAATACCAACGGTATCCTTACCTACAACTGTAATAATTGATTTCTGCATAATATTTACTCCTTTGATATTCTCAATAATCTGATAATTCATTCTTAAAGTACTATTTTCTGGGAACAATTTGAACGGGGTGCAATCTGAATCCGGAAGTCATCCGGCTTGTATGCCACCTCATCATTTAAGAGGATCTCCAGTCTGACCGTTTCGTATGCCAGCTCCGCCAGATTATTCTCCGCACTTAAATGACCCAATAATATCATATTTATGTCGTCATGTAAAAGTCTGCATAATAGCTGACCGGACAATTCGTTGGATAAATGACCTTTATCCCCCAGGATTCTCTGCTTTAACGGATAAGGATATCTGCCTACCTGAAGCATATTCACATCGTGGTTGGCTTCCAGGACAAGTGCTTCGACGCCCTTAAAACAATCCACAATATAATCATCATAAATTCCCAAATCCGTCAGCACGCCTACCGAATGGCCTCCCTGATTAACGCGATAGGCCACCGGTTCATTGGCATCATGAGAAATCGCGACAGGACAGATTTCTAAATCCTGAATCATAAACTGATGATCTGCTGAAATCTCATGAAACAATCCTTCCGGAATGGTTCCCACACTTGATGCAAGAATGCCCTGTATCGTTCCCTTCGTTGCATATATGGGAATCCCATATCTTCTGGCAAGAACACCAATCGCACTAATGTGGTCGGAATGCTCATGGGTAACCAAGATACCATTCAGTTCTGAAGACTGAAGACCGATGGAGTTTAACCCCTGTTCTATTTTTTTGCCACTGATTCCAGCATCCACAATCAAATGGGTATGATCCGATCCAACATAAATACAGTTTCCGCTGCTTCCGCTGGCTACACTGCATAATTCCATTTGTTTCTACTCCTTCTTACTGTTCCCAGTAAATATCCAGTCTGTCACCTGCTTTTAATACGGCATCAAACTGAGCCTTGCCACCATTCAGCAGCGTGACAACCCCTTTTCCCTGCGGGGTGCTTAAATCAAAATCAATATAATCAAAGATATCTACAAAGATATACTTATTTTTGCCTTTTAATTTAACAAGCTGGGAATTGGCAATTACAGCCAGTTCAAAAGGTTCATCAATTTCCTTTGGGTCATCATTCTCTTTTGATTCAGCGCTTTCTGTTTCTTTATCAAGCACAGACTCCGGTTCGGAAGAATCCGCAGAACGCTCCTCTTCTGCATCATTTGAAATCCCGATTCCCGCAACCATAGCCTCAATCGCAGCCAATTCATCATCCTTTTCAATATCGGACAATGCCAGTTTTTCAAGCGTCCAAACAACGCCAAAGTTATCATAAACCTCTGTATTTAAATCCGCTCTCTTATTATTCACGTAAATGTTCATGTTCGGATCAAGGATTACATCCATAAATTCTGCAATCTGTCCCACAGAATAATAATTACAAATCTCTATGGAATCCCCATCCTGCACGCCGTAGAATTCTGACTGAAGTTCACCGTTTACCTTGGCGAATTTAGGAAGCATGATTTTCTGGTCATTTACAATAACAGAAATGGTCGAGCCAAACTCCGGCACCTGATTCATATCAAGCGAAGCAGCCACACCGGGCGTAGAGGGTTCTACCGTAATCTTGTCCCCAGCTTTTATCTGCGTATTCATATTAACGGCTTCCTGATTTACCATAATCACCGCAGGTTCACCCAATTCTCCTCTTACCATATGACGCTTGCCATTTACGGTATAATGAATCGCCTGCCCTCTCTTAGGGAACAAGTCTTCATTTGGAAATCCGAACTGAATTGCGGCATCCGCAACAGTCAGATGTCCGTTATCATACAATTTAATTCGTTTGCCATTAAAACTTACGAAGATAAAATTGTTACTCTGTTCGTAGAAGTTCAGACAGATACCGATTGGCGTCACAAAAAGAGAATCCTTTTTCACCTTCTCAAATTGCAAATCCATATCTTTAAGAACCTCAGAACCTCTCAGCGCAACCCTCTCTTTACTGATTCCCAGTTCCTTGGCAAGATGATCCGTAAATCCTTTTATCTTACCGCCACCACCAACAACAAATACGGCACTGACAGCCTTATCTCCGTTCAATTCCTTAATCTTATCTGAAATCTCCTTAACGGTGCGCTTCATCTGGTCTTCCACAACCTTCAGCACATCCGCCGGTTTCACCGTATAACGATTATCCAGAATATCCTTATACTTGATTGCCGCCGACTTGCCTGCTGCCTTTTTGATTTTTTCCGCTTCCGCAAAATCAACAAGATATTCCTGCGCTATAGCATCCGTGAATTCATCACCGGCACTGGGAATCATTCCATACGCGATAATGCTTCCGTCTTTTGTTACCGAAATATCGCTGGTACCTGCGCCCACATCCACTAACGCAATATTCAGCATTCTGAACATAACAGGAACCGCCGCCTGCATAGCCGCAATAGGCTCCAATGTCAAATTAGCAACTTCAAGGCCGGCCAATTGAACCGCCCTATACAATCCATCAACCACTTCATCCGGCAGGAAAGTACCAATTAAATCTACAGAAATACTTCTTCCTTTATGTCTCTGAAGCGTAGACATGGGATATCCGTTTAAATAATAACGCACAACGGTATAACCCACACAATAAAACTTCACATCCGTTTTATTCTGCTTACTGAACTCTTCATACGCTTTTTCAATACCAAGCATTTCAAGGGAATAGATATGCTCATCATCAATTACCGTATCCTCCGGGAAAATAAGTTCTGCACTGGTCGTAACAGTCTTCAGCACACGACCCGCAGCAGCAATACAAACTTCATTTAACTCAATATTTAACTGCTTCTCCAGTTCCTGCTTCACCTCAAGGATGGTAGCAGCAACCTTTTCAATGTCGTGAATCTGTCCATCCATCATGGAACGGGTCTCATGTTCCTTGGCATACTGCGCCGCAACATGGAATACATCACCCGTCTTATAACCCACAGTTCCTACTACACTGCGTGTACCAATATCAAGGCCAAATACGGATTGCCCGGGATTCTTCTTATTCTCAGCCACTGTGCTCCCCCTTATCTATGTATATCTTGTACTAAATCCATTAACTGCAATCTAAGTTCCGAGAGGCTTCCGTCATTTTTAATAATTCGGGCTGCATAGGAACAAAACTCTTCATCACTCTTCTGTGACCTGATGATTGCTAAGGATTTCTCTCTACTATATCCTCTGCTGTCTTCAAGTCTCTTAATACGAACTTCTTCCGACGCCTGCACATACCACATCTCATCTAAAATCAAATCATAATGGTCCTCAATAAGAAGCGCAGCCTCTAAGAAGAAGAAATCATAGCCATCCGTTTCAGCAGTTGCCATCGCATCCATTACAAAGTTTTTAACCGCAGGATGTACAATAGCATTAACCTCAAGCCGTGTTTCATCACTTGCAAAGATTTTGGCAGCCATTAACCGTTTATCAATTTCCCCGTTGTCCGATAGCACATCCCGTGAAAGTAGTTCAATTAGTGGCCCATAGCAAGGCCCTGACGGCATCTCCAAATCATGCGCAATGGTATCCGCCTGATAAACAACACAATTACATATCTCAGACAGTGCATGCAACACCTGGGATTTCCCGGCACCCACACCACCTGTAATTCCAATCTTCCGCATAGAGACTCCATTCTGTTAATCATCCGCCTCCGAAAGTCTATTTGGCATCATACCAGTTGGCACCTTCGTGCATATCGATTTCCAGTTTCACTTTTAGACTTGCAGCCTTAACCATTTCCTCACTTAGAATGGCCCTTACCTTGTCCAGTTCATCCTCATAAGCTTCAATCAGCAATTCATCATGGACCTGCAGAAGCATTTTAGATTTCAGATGTTCCTGATCCATTCTCTTCATCACATGAAGCATGGCTATTTTCATAATATCTGCAGCACTTCCCTGAATCGGCGCATTCATTGCAACTCGTTCACCAAACTGACGCTGCATAAAATTATTGGAAGTAAGCTCAGGAATGGGTCTGATACGTCCATACATGGTTACCGCTCGTCCAGTAGACTTGGCGTCATCCACCAGATTATCAATAAACTGCTTCACCTGTGGATAGGTCTCAAAATATCTGTCTATATATTCTTTGGCTTCTTTCGTGGTAATACTTAAATCCTGTGACAGGCCAAAGGATGAAATACCATAAATTATTCCAAAATTGACCGCCTTTGCATTTCTTCTTAAAAGTGGAGTTACCTGATCAAGAGGCACATGAAAAACTTCTGATGCAGTAATCGCATGAATATCTTCTGCACGACTATATGCTTCGATTAATTTCTCATCTGAAGACATATGCGCCATTAGCCTAAGTTCAATCTGAGAATAATCCGCATCTACAAATACACAACCGGTCCTTGGGACAAACACTTTTCGAATCAGACGGCCTTCTTCCATTCGGATTGGAATATTCTGAAGATTCGGATCTGCAGAACTAAGTCTTCCTGTTGCGGTAATGGTCTGGTGAAAAGTAGAATGAATTCTCATATCCGAACCAATATACTGCATGAGTCCATCTGCATATGTTGATTTCAGCTTAGCTATGGTTCTGTATCTTAAAATATGACCAACAAAAGGATAATCCACTGCCAGTTTCTCAAGTACATCCGCAGCCGTTGAATAACCGGTCTTGGTCTTCTTGCCTCCCGGCAACTTCATTTCTTCAAACAGAATCTGCGCCAGCTGTTTAGGCGAATTAATATTAAATTCATGACCGGCCTCTTCGTAAATAGAAGACTCTAATTCCATCAGTTCCGCATTCAGCCTATCGGAATAAGACTTCAGTTCTTCCGGCTTAACCAGGATTCCTTCTCTCTCCATTCGATAGAGGCATACAGTAAGCGGCATCTCCAGATCATGGAACAGTTCTTCCATCTTCTTCTGTTTCAACTTATTCTGAAGGACCTCTGCCGCCCTAAAGCATACATAAACATTGGTGCATAAGAAGTCCCTGACGGAATCCTCATCTTCTGCATAAATCTGCGAGACAGTCTTCCTACCTGCCCATTCCTTAAGTCCCTTAATCATCAGATTCAAATGTTCTGAAGCAATGTCTTCAAGATCATAGTCATTTTTAAGAGGATTCAACAAATATG
>JAZLHG010000087.1:0-3358 GCA_045616705.1 Lachnospiraceae bacterium
AGCAGGGAAGGCAAGCACTTCTGATTTCAACGCGCTGTTCAAGGGAACCGGTTCTTATGGAGATCTGGTAGCAGCCAGAACTACAGAGGCAATTAATCGTGCCAATTATGAGAACAATAAACTGAGCAGCTACACTGCCGGCGGTACTTATTCAGCAGCCGGTGCGGTTGGAAATATTTATGATGGTTCTTATTGACAAAGCATCTGTTTCAAGGTAGAATAACTTTTGTTGTTTGAGATGCGCAGGAATGGCGGAATTGGCAGACGCGCACGGTTCAGGTCCGTGTGATAGCAATATCATGAGGGTTCAAGTCCCTTTTCCTGCACTATCAGATATAGGCCGAAATTAAGCGAAAAACTTAGTTCCGGCCTTATTTTATGCCTGTTTGCAGGCTTTTAAGATGTATCTTTAATTTTAATGATATTTAACAGTTAATGCAGGAATTGCTGGAATCCTAACCACAAGCATAATAAAAACATAGAAGTAACATATGTTTTATTTCTTTGTTTTCGAATGATGAAGGTATTAATCCTGTCAAAATCACACTTATGGAGTACAAATGTAATCCTAGTGAGATACACATGGCTATGGCATTGCCTGCAATAAAAAAAGCTGAGATTGCGGAAACGCATACTCAAATAGAGTCGGCAGTTTCTAGCCCAGCTTTTGGTTATAAACTATCATATATACTGCACGTGGTCAAGAAAATCCAATTTTTAGCCCGCTTGGAGATTATGTTAGCGATAAATTCTTGAACGATGTTTCCGACGAAGGATCAGAAGTAAGCCATGCCGACGAAATAGGAGAACCGATGATAGAACTGACAAATCATAAAGCATATGAATTATTAGAACATAAATATGAGAGAGTTGACCTGGATTATGTGATTCTGCAGTCAGATGAGGAGTATGACGGTCTTATAACGCATAAAAAGGCAATTCTTGCATTTTCTGAGATTCTTAACAAGCGTTTTGCAGATATGGATTATCATATTGAGGTTGAAGAAAATAAGATGTCCGCGGTAAGGAGCAGCATAGAGGAACTATTGGCAGTACCGGAAGTTAATCCGTATGGTGGCGAGATTGATAGAAGTTACAGTATTCCTAATCCAATACCGTATTGGTTTGCTTTTCTGGAGCCACCTTATAAGACTCCGTATTCTATAGCTGATTTCAGATCATTCAATGACAGTCTATTTCCGGTCAAGGAGCGTATCGATGTATATCGATGGAATGACAATTTCTCCAATTACTTCGATGCCGGAAAAGAGTGGTGGGGGACCGGATTGTGGTCGGTGTATGATACGGTTAGCAAGGTGTTTGTAATAATCGGTGCATCCCTTACCGATTAGTGTATATCTACAGCCTTCCACAGGTTGTCGCGTCCGTTGAAGAACAGCTCGATGGTCAGCAAACGGTTCAGAACCTGAACCTGGCATAAGAAATTCCAGTTAGAAGTGTGAGAAGTGGTGCCGTAAGGTGTCTTGTATTCGCCGGCATGGGAGAGCTCCTTATACTTCTTAATGGTGAAGGTCTGGTATAGCCCATCCTCGTCCTGCAGGCGGACTCTGAGCGGGATAATCTTCCCATCTTTTGTATATTGACAAATTACATCTACAAACTGATTCAGCTGCAATGTTCCACCTCTAAATCTGGTCGCTAATTATTCATAACAACGAACATCTGTTCGATAATTATAACTGTTCTGTTCACCAAAGGCAATACCCAAATCAATTGCAATTTTCGTGAACTTTTTTTCGTAAATTTTCGTTTTCTCAAAAGGAAAATAAAACGTTTCATGGAATATAGAATGTATAGGGCTTTTTGAGGTGTGTACAATGACTATTCGTGAGCGAATTGAACAGGAAGAGAGAATATATTTAAGTCCGTATGCTTCCTTAAGCGTAAATTCAAAGGGCAGGGAAGTTGAGGAAGAACAGTGTGATATCAGACCGGTATATCAACGTGACCGAGACCGTATTCTGCACTGTAAGTCTTTTCGTAGACTGAAGGATAAGACCCAGGTATTTCTGTTACCGGAAGGAGATCATTATCGAACCAGACTTACCCACACACTGGAAGTATCGCAGAATGCAAGAACCATTGCTAAGGCCCTGAGATTAAATGAAGATCTGGTTGAGGCGATTGCTCTTGGCCATGATTTGGGACATACGCCCTTTGGACACGCAGGAGAGCGAGCACTTGACAGAGTGTGTCCACTGGGATTTAAGCATAATGAACAGAGTGTCAGAGTAGCAGAGGTTCTTGAGAAGGACGGTAAAGGACTGAATCTGACTTGGGAAGTTCGGGATGGAATCAGAAATCATCAGACCAGTGGAACCCCGGCTACTTTGGAAGGTAAGATTGTAAGACTCTGCGATAAGATTGCCTACATTCATCACGATATGGATGATGCTATTAGGGGCAATATTATTGGGGAAGATGATGTTCCGCTTCATCTTCGCAATATCCTTGGTAATTCCACCACCAAGAGACTTGACTGTATGATTCACGACATTATCATCAATAGTCTGGATCGAGATGATATTTGTATGTCGGATGAAATCGGCAATGCTTTGAAAGAATTTAGGGAGTTCATGTTTGAGAACGTCTATAAGAACCCTAAGGCGAAGGGTGAAGAAGGTAAGGCTGAGAGACTGGTAGAGAATCTCTACGGTTATTTCTTAGATCATTATCATGAAGTTCCCATGCAACTTAGACAGATTGGTGAGCTGCGAGAGGAATCTAAGGAGAGAATCGTATGCGATTATATCTCTACCATGTCCGATCGATTTGCAAATCACGTGTTCTCCGATATTTATTTACCGGATTCATGGAAGGAAATATAGAATGTATTATCCTGAAGAATTAGTGGAAGAGGTTCGTACACGAAATGATATCGTGGATGTAATTTCTTCTTATATGCATCTAACGAAGAAGGGCAGTAATTATTTTGGGCTGTGCCCCTTTCATGGTGAGAAAACAGCTTCCTTTTCAGTTAGTCGCAGTAAGCAATTGTATAAATGTTTTGGTTGTGGCGTGGCAGGTAATGTAATCTCTTTTGTGAGAGACTACGAGAATTATACTTTCCCGGAAGCCCTTAAGGCGCTTGCTGACAGAGCCGGAATTGAACTTCCGGAGATTACGTATTCTGAGGAACAGCGTAAGGCCAATGATTTCCGTTCACGACTTCTTGAGGTGAATAAGGAAGCCGGCAAATTCTACTTCGTTCAGCTTCGTAATGAGAGCGGACAGGCGGCAATGCGATATTTAACCGGCAGAGGTTTGTCTGAGGAGACGATTAAGCAGTTTGGCCTAGGATATGCAAGACCCGGTCAGGACCTGCTGTATCGTTACC
>JAZLHG010000088.1:0-3025 GCA_045616705.1 Lachnospiraceae bacterium
CGCATTCCCGCCTCTCTCTAACTCTGTTATCAGCATGCTGAAGGATACATCCCTTGCAGCAGAGATCACTGTTGCCGACATGTTCATGTCAGCACAGAAAATCGTAGGCAGAACCTATGAGCCCTTATGGCTCTACAGTGAGGTTGCTTTAGTATATCTGCTGTTCTCAACTGTACTTACCTTTGTACAGAGATATTACGAGAAGAAGCTTAGCGCATATAACAATCGTTCATCCGAGACTACAAAAGGAGGTAATGCATCATGAGCCTGCTTCGTATCAACGGATTATCCAAAACCTTTGGAAGCAACCGAGTGCTCTCCGATGTAAATTTCACCGTAGATTCCGGCGATGTCATTGCCATTTTAGGTCCCAGCGGAAGCGGTAAAACGACCCTTCTTCGCTGTATGAATTTTCTGGAGAAGGCCGACTGCGGACAGATGGTATTTGATCAGAAGGAATATGACTTAGGGCATATCAAGCGTAAGGATATGGCGGACCTTCGTAAGCATACTGCCTTTGTATTCCAGAATTATAATCTCTTTGCCAACAAGACAGCTCTTGAGAATGTTACGCTGGGATTAACCAGTGCCAGAAAGGTTCCCAAGCAGACTGCTCATGATATTGGAATGGAGCTCCTGAATAAGGTAGGACTTAAGGATCACGCAGATTACTATCCGATTCAGTTATCCGGTGGTCAGCAACAGCGTGTAGCCATCGCCAGAGCCCTTGCTTCTAACCCTGATATTATTTATTTCGACGAACCCACTTCTGCTCTGGATCCGGAGCTAATCAGTGAAGTTCTTACGGTTATGAAGCAGCTTGCCAATGAAGGAATGACCATGCTTGTGGTTACTCATGAAATGAACTTTGCACGAAACGTATCCAATAAGATTATCTTTATGGAGAATGGGCAGATTGTTGAATCTTCTGCCTCCAAGGAATTCTTCGAGAATCCGAAAACGGATCGTGCCAGAGAATTTGTTCAGACAATCGGCAGTCAACACGATGCTTGATGATAGATGTAATTCACATTTGCGTACTGTACTTATGAAACATACGTAATCACACGTTAGGAGGAACAAGATGAGAAAGAAACTGATTAGTATCGTAACGGTGATGTCTATGGCGCTTATGCTGCTTAGCGGTTGTGGTTCCAAGGCATCTGAGAAGGATCTTCTGGGAAGAATTCAGGAAGCCGGCAAGATTACCATCGCTATGGAAGGTAACTGGGCACCCTGGACCTATGAAGATGAGAGCGGCAATTTAATGGGATTCGAAGTTGAAGTATCCGGTGCTGTTGCTGAGAAGCTTGGTGTAACACCTGAATATATTACCGGTGAGTGGGATGGTCTCTTAGCCGGCGTTCAGGCAGGCAGATATGACTTAATGGCTAACGGCGTTGGTTATTCTGAGGAACGTGCCAATGCTTATACCTATAGTGATTTCTATGCATTCAACAGAACTGTTCTGGTTGTTCGTGATGACAATACAGACATTTCTTCCATGGAAGACTTAAAGGGTAAGGTAACCTGTAATTCCGCAAACAGTACTTATCAGATTACTGCCGAGAATTACGGCGCAACCGTTAAGGATATTGAGAGTCTGGACGGAACCATCGAGGAACTTCTTGCAGGCCGTGTAGATGCTACCCTGAATGCAGAGGTATCCATTAACGATTACATGAAGGAACAGCCCGATGCTGCAATCAAGGTTGTTGCTGTGGATCCTGAAATCGAGAAGGTTGGTATGATTATGCCCATCGGTGATGATTCCGCATCCCTCTGTGAAGCAGTGAACAAGGCACTTCAGGAGCTTCGCAACGAAGGTAAATTAGCTGAAATCTCCAACAAATACTTCGGTATGGATATCACAGCTGAATAAACTTACTATTTACGAGTGAAATGATATTCCTCTGTAGAGGATATCGGATTTCTCTTATAGCCGTAAGATACATTCCTTTTGATCATAAGATTGTTATCGAAGAGCTGATACTCGCTCGTACCCTTACAATCCGTTCGATAAAGGGGCCCGGCTTCCACAATAATTTCTTTGCCTTTGGCATTGATAAAATGACTCATAAGCTTCTCCTTTTTCTCACTGAAGAAAACAGGAGAAGTTTTTTGTGGAATCACCAAAGTGATTTCATCACCATCCACATAAGACTGCAACAAATCTTCTACCGGAACATTATTCTTCCAGACATATCCACCATATAAACCTTCTGAAATTTCTTCTATATGGCAATACTCATCATCCACACCATTGATAGAATGATGAGATTTATAGACGCCCTGAAACCCCTTCTGACAATCTATGGGATAAGAATAGTTGATTCCTGACAGATTAGGGTAGGTCTCATATACCTCCGGCTGATATTCCGAAAAGGACGCGTCATAGGTATAAAATGCAAATCGCAGAGAAACACTTCCGCTAATGGCCTGTTCTGCAACTTCAGCAGGCGTTACGCCAAATGGAATCAGCTTGTAACGAAGAGCCGACTCCATGTCACTGCTATCCTCAGTCGTTCCTTCCTCTGCTTCTTCAGAATCCATAGCACCATAGTCCTGATTTCTGGGATTGTCATTCTCCGTATAGAGAGAAATTCCATATCCTAAGAAAAGCGGTTCTGTCTTAGACTCTTCCAAGTGTAGCTTCGGAATCAGTTCCTTCGCTATCCGTTCACAGGCTTCTTCATAGCCGTCTTCCACATACATTATTTGGTTAACATAATCATACAAATATTCATAGGTGGTTCCACGATACTGATAAGTACCTTCCATAGCCGCATACAAATCTGTTCCGGTTTTATAAGGTTCGCTCTTCTTGCTTGTTTTGGCCTCCGGCATATGTTCCCGGAACCACTGATAAGGCTCTTCCTCGTGCAGTTTACGCACCTCTTTCACCTTTTCGTTTGTGAAGTTTGGTGGCAAACATCCAGTTAACATAACTATTATTGCAACAAAAAACAACAAATGTACCCATCTAAGTCTCATATCATCCTCAACCTGTTTCGAATATCAAGAT
>JAZLHG010000089.1:0-2363 GCA_045616705.1 Lachnospiraceae bacterium
TTTGCTTTGGCAACACCTGCCGCAACCGTACCAACACCTGCTTCTGATACCAGTTTTACTGAAATTCTAGCATATTTATTAGCATTTTTAAGGTCATAAATTAACTGTGCCAAATCCTCAATGGAATAAATATCATGATGAGGCGGCGGTGAAATCAGACTAACACCGGGTGTTGAATGTCTGGTCTTCGCAATCCAGGGATATACTTTACCGGCAGGTAAATGGCCACCTTCACCGGGCTTCGCACCCTGGGCCATCTTAATCTGAATCTCTTTGGCAGAGCACAAATATCTACTCGTTACGCCAAATCTTCCGGATGCAACCTGTTTAATTGCAGAATTACGGTTATTATCTGTTCCCTCAGATAGAATTCTATCCTCAGATTCTCCACCTTCGCCGGAATTACTCTTACCCTGAAGTCGGTTCATGGCAATTGCCAGTGTCTCATGTGCTTCTTGAGAAATGGAACCATAGGACATTGCACCGGTCTTGAATCTCTTCACAATGGATTCTTCGCTCTCAACCTCCTCAAGTGCAACACCTTCCGCAGGATAATTGAAATCCAAGTAACTTCTTAAATATCCGGTCTCTTCTGCATCTACCATAGCGGTATATTTCTTGAAATCTTCATAGCTTCCATCTCTTGTGGATTTCTGAAGCATATGAATAGTAGCCGGATTATAACGATGACTCTCACCCTGTGCACGCATCTTATGATTACCTCTTGAAGGCAATGCAAGGGATGTTGTAAGTCCAAGGGGATCAAACGCCTTGGAATGCTGTTCATCTGTTTTCTTGGCAATATCATTTAAGGTATAGCCTCCGATCGGACTTACAGTACCGGAGAAATACTTATTAATTACCTCATCAGAAATACCGATTGCTTCGAAGATTTTGCTACCCTGATAAGACTGAATGGTAGAAATACCCATTTTGGATGCAATCTTAACAATACCTTGTAAAACAGCATGGTCAAAATCACCTGCAGCTGCATAATAATCCTTGTCAATCAGTCCAAGTTGCGACTGTTCTGCAATACAAGCATGAGCAAGATATGGGTTCACCGCACTAGCACCATAACCAAGTAAAGTTGCAAAATGATGAACGGATCTGGGTTCACCGGACTCTATAATAATAGACATTGCGGTACATTTCTTGGTCTTAACAAGATGCATATGTACAGCAGCAACAGCAAGCAACGAAGGAAGTGCCACATGGTTCTCATCTACACCTCTGTCGGACAGAATCAGGATGTTCGTTCCCTCGTTATAAGCTCTGTCAACCTCTACGAACAAATGATCAATCACTCGCTCGATAGGGGTACTCTTAAAGTAAATGATTGTTACCTTAGACACCTTGAATCCTTTTTTATCCATCTTCTCGATCTTCATCAGGTCAAGATCGGACAAAATAGGATTCTCAATCTTAAGAACATTACAGTTTTCCGAATCTTCTTCAAGAAGATTACCGTTCTTGCCAAGATAGACCGTTGTTGATGTAACTATTTTTTCTCGTGCGGCATCAATAGGAGGATTGGTTACCTGCGCAAACATCTGTTTAAAATAGTTGAACAACGGCTGATACTCTTTGGACAAAACAGCCAGAGGAATATCAACACCCATCGCACCGATTGCTTCGGAGCCGTTAAGTGCCATCTTGACAATTTCTTCGCTATAATATTCATAATCATAGCCAAAAGAAATAAGTAATTTAGCAAGTTCTTCCTTACCATAGGAAGGTACTTTGCTGTTAGGTATTTTAATATCCTTAAGGCTCAACAGATTACTGTCAATCCATTCACCGTAAGGTTCTGAATTCGCATATCCGTCCTTCAATTCCGCATCATCAATGATACGTCCTGCCTTTGTATCAATCAGTAGAATCTTACCCGGATGCAGTCTCTCCTTCTTCAGAATATGTGCTTCATCAATCTTGAGCACACCTACTTCTGAACTTAGAATCAAGCGATTATCATCTGTTACATAGTATCTGGAAGGTCTTAATCCGTTACGGTCCAAGATAGCACCCATTACATCACCGTTACTGAACAAAATAGACGCCGGGCCGTCCCAGGGCTCCATCATGGTTGCATAGTACTGATAGAAATCTCGTACATTCTGCGGAATAGTATCATTATGAGTCCAAGGCTCAGGAATCAAAACACTTGCTGCAAGGGGCAGTTCCATTCCGGACATCACAAGGAATTCCAGTGTATTATCAAGCATTGCAGAATCAGATCCTTCAGAAGAAATAACCGGAAGAATCTTTGTCATGTCTTCTGAAGAAAATGCATCGGTATGCATCGTCTCTTCACGAGCCAGCATTTTATCCGCGTTACCCTTAATGGTATTAATCTCACCATT
>JAZLHG010000090.1:0-5366 GCA_045616705.1 Lachnospiraceae bacterium
GCAGAAATTGATTCCGGCACCATAAATTCATCACATTCCCGTTTCAAACTTAAGAACTGCTTGTTGGTATTGACAATTCCTCTGTGCAGTTTCTTATCAACTTCCTTCACAATGGAAGCGCACTCTAATACCTGCTCCTTCATCAGTACTGCCGAATACATGCTCATTCCACGGTCCACCAAATTGTGTGCCTCGTCGATTAAGAATAAATATTCTCCGGCAACGCCTTCGGCAAAATAACGTTTCAGGTACACATTCGGGTCAAATACGTAATTGTAATCGCAGATAATACCATCGGAGAACAGGGACATATCAAGGCACATTTCAAAAGGGCAGACCTTATGTTTCTCGGCATATCTCTCAATGGTCTCTCTGTCGAAATTATCCTCGCTCATAAGCAGGTCATACATGGCATCATTAATACGGTCGTAATGCCCTGCTGCACGCTCACAGGCATCCGGATTACATTCGCAGGACTCCAAGGGGCATGTCTTCTCTTTGGCCGTAATAATCGTCGTCTTCATTCTGAGCCCCTTGGTTCTTAGTATCTCAAAGCAGTCTGCGGCAACAGTTCTGGTAATGGTTTTGGCGGTTAAATAGAACAGCTTGTCTCCGATGCCTTCTCCCATGGCTTTGACAGACGGGAATACTGTAGAAATGGTCTTGCCGACACCTGTCGGCGCCTCAATAAACAAACGCTTCTTATGGTATATGGTTCGATATACCTGAGCAGCCAGTTCTTTCTGCCCATCTCTGTATGCAAAAGGAAACTGCAGTTCCTTAATAGATGCATTACGGTCCCGCTTCCAGGTGAATTCGAAATCAGCCCAGCGAACATAGCCCTGCATGAGTGCTACAAACCACTGCTCAATTTCGTGATATAAAAAGGTCTGGTGGAAGTACTTCAGTTCCTTGGTATCCACATTCACATATGTCATGCGAACACCAACTTCTCTCTTCTCATACTGAAGGGCAAAAATATAGGCATACACCTTAGCCTGAGCCAAATGGATGTCTCTTGGTTCTCCAATTCGCTCAAGCTCTCTGTGTGTAGTTTTAATTTCATCAATAACTGCTGTTTTATCAGGACTTGCCTCATCATAAATGAGTCCGTCGGCGCGGCCCTCTATAACAATGTTATATTCAGGCTGCTCATAGATATGTCTCATGAAAAATTCCGCATGATAATCAGCACCCATACGTTGCTGAATCATACGGTGTATTCTTGCGCCCTCCAGCATAACAGACAAACTGTCACCGGAAGCTGTGTGTCGATTGTCAATGTCGCCGGAACGCAGAACAAATTCCACTAAATCCCGTACAGATATGTGAATAGATGGTTTGCTCAATTTACTACCTTAAACTTCTGAATCTAAATTCGATCAATAATATCCTTCTTAATCTTCACAAAACAGATTAAGGTTACAATCAGGGATGCAATCTCTGCAATGGGGAACGACCACCACACTGCATTGACGTTGCCGGTAAGCGATAACAGATACGCTGCCGGCAGAAGCACCGCAACCTGTCTGATCAGTGACACAATCAGAGAATACAGGCCGTTACCCAGCGCCTGGAATACCGATCCCAGAATAATGCACACCGCAGCCACCGGGAAATGCACGCAGATAATACGAAGTGCAGGAATTCCCATGGACAGCATATGCTCCGATGCATCGAATAACATGAATAACCCCTTCGGGAAAATAGCAAATGCCAAGGCGCCTACCGTCATAATACCAACCGCAATGACGCAGGACTTCTTAATAGTGGTAACCACTCTGTCTCTCTTTCTTGCGCCGTAGTTAAAAGCAACAATCGGAACAAGACCACTGTTCAGTCCGAACAAAGGCATAAATACAAAGCTCTGAAGCTTGAAGTACACGCCAAACACCGCAACTGCAGTAGAAGTAAATACCATCAGAATCTGGTTCATGCAGAAGGTCATAAACGAGCCTACGCATTGCATAAATATAGAAGGAAGACCTACCTTGTAAATCTCCGCAATCGCAGAGAAATCAGGTCTGAATCCCTTTAAGGAGAGATTCACTTCTTTATTACGGGTAAGACTCAGAATAAAACCTACAGTGGCACCTACCAGCTGGCCGATTACGGTAGCAAGAGCAGCACCCTTTACATCCATTTTAGGCAGTCCGAAGAGACCAAAAATCAGAATGGGATCCAGAATCAGATTCGTAACGGCTCCTGCCAACTGACTAATCATGGATAATACCGTCTTACCGGTAGATTGCAGCAATTTCTCAAATACAAGTTGGAAAAACAGGCCAACGCCCATGCAGCATACAATGGTCAAATAATCTACACCATATTCGATAATGGCTGCATTGTCTGTCTGGCTTGTGAAATAGGGGCGAACTACTGTGAATCCCAGAATCACAAATAACAATGTCTGCACCACAGTCATAAACATGGCATTTACTGCAGATGCATTTACCTTCTTGAAATCTCCTTCACCAAGAGCTCTTGACAGCATGGCATTCATACCGACGCCAAGACCTACAGCCATACCAATCATTACGGACTGTAACGGAAATGCAAGAGATACGGCAGTTAAGGCATCTTCACAAATTCGGGATACAAAGATACTGTCTACAATGTTATAAAGTGCCTGAACCAGCATGGATAACATCATCGGCAGAGACATGGATATTAAGAGTTGGCCTTCCGGCATCACTCCCATTTTATTTTCCTGCATAGCAGGAGCATTACTTTCACTCATAATTCTTCTCTCATCTATTATTGGTTGTCGTCAACTTAAACAGTATAAACCATACCGACTGCATTCACAACAATTTCATAAAAGTCTTAATTGTTATAAAGCACCAGGGCATCTCCGCTTCGAACCTTGGTAGAAGGACTGGGAATCGTGATTTTGCCTTCTCTTCGAATCATCACAATCAGTTCATCCCGCTGCAGAGGAAGTTCGCGAATGCTCAATCCAACCCATTCATTGTGATCATCCACCTGAACCTCTCTTAAGTTCATGCCATCCCGATCACGGTAATTTCTTGCACCGATTACCATGGTGTCTCCACTCTGAAGTACCAAGTGACCCGCTGCGCTGATTCTCTCATCTCCTCTGAGTACCAATGCCACAATCAGCTGAGGTGGCAACACCACATCTTTAAGCCTACAGCCAACATAAGGATGGCCCTCTGTCAGTCTTGATGTAACAAATTGAAGTTCATACTCGCGGCCATAGCGGAGTTCGGTTTTGCGTTTAGAATACTGCTCCACAAATCCCGCGCTGATAATGCCTGTAGGGATTGCAACCATGCCAACTCCCAGGAAGGAAATAATGATAGCCATAATTCGACCGGCGGTGGTAATGGGATAGATATCACCATACCCTACGGTAAGCAGCGTAGATACAGACCACCAGATGCCGGAAAATGCATTTCGGAAGGCTTCCGGTTGGGCTTCATGCTCCAAATCATACATACAAAGAGAGGCTGCAATCATAAAGATCAGAATTAACACCACTGAAAACATCAGCTGGGTTCTCTTCTCATAAATAACATCGGTAATCACCGTAAACGCATCATTTTGTGAGTTCACTTTAAAGAGTCTGAACATTCTGACCACCCTTAAGATTCGGAATGCAACCACCCCTGCCGGAAAAAAGATCGGCAGGAAATACGGAAGAAACGTAAACAGGTCAATCAGTCCCGTAAAGGAAAATACAAACGCAAGAACTGCCGCCCCGATTGTCTTGGTAGGATAGAGATATCTTACGGTCCAAATTCTAAGAGCGTATTCCACTGTAAAAATAATTATCGTAATCAGTTCAATAGTAGAAAAAATCCCGTAGTAAGGCGCAAGTTCATCAAAAGTTGAGAACAGGGTTACTGCAAGATTTAAGAAAATAACTACAACAATAAAAATGTCAAATAACCTGGACGGGACATCTGACTTATTACCGATTGAGATAATATTAAACAACCTTTTCCGCAGACTGTCTGAAGATTTCATTCCTACCTCCAATTAGTACAAGAGCAGGTGTTCCCCCCACCTGCTCTTCTCTTACATATATAAATTCCCCAAAAGTACAATGATTACCCCTAATCATTGCGTTACGACAGCTCCCTTACAGCCATCGCCTTAATTAAACGAATAGTTCTCCAGCAACACCTGATATTCCTCAATTTTTATAAAAAAAAACAGTGAAAAAAAGGTAATCGCCGAAATCGTGCGAAGGAATGCCAGTACTCCACCCGGATTCAGCATGCATGTAACCAGAAGAATTACAAACGTAATTCCTGCTACTTCGCAAGCCTTCACCGCAAGTGTTAAAGCCTGACCTCTGATTCTGGGCATTCTGGCAGGCATCAGCATGATTGTTCTTAATGTGCGCATAAGATTCTTCTTCATTCTCTTACGTCTCCTAATACGCTGTCTCTCTTCAATTGTCACCAGCTGCTACCCCCTTATTGCCTAACTCCTACATTGTGTCCCTCTACACAGTATGTAGAAATCCCTCATATGCCTTGGTAAGAAGTCTCTTAATCTCCTTATCCGATAGCTTCATCCGATTTGATGTAACGACTGTTGCCACACCATGGGTGAACATCCAAATCATGCGAAACAGTTCCCTCTTCTGTTTCTCATCAAGTTCACCGGTATCCGGCAGTCTGTCCGGCAGTTCACTGTTTTCCCCTTGCAGGAACTCCCGTATCTCGTCAGTTTCGTAATCATCAATCGCTGCAATGAGCTTAAACAAATGGCGTTCCCTCTTCGCCAATTCGATATAAGCCATTCCCATTGTGAGATAAAAAGGCTGATTCGACTTCTTCTTCAACATGTAATCCGAGAAGAACTCGGCACTTTTGAAGAATAAATCTCTCTTCAGAAGATCCATATTCGCATACGCCCTAAAAATCGGCTGCGTAGAACTCTGAAGTTGCTCGGCTAATTTCCTTGCCGTCAGTTCTTCGAAGCCATTCTCTCTCGTCATGCGAAATGCCGTATTCAGAACCTGTTCCTTCGAAACCCTTTCACGTGGCGGCATGAAACTTACCTCTTAACTACAATAGCAATGTTATGTATCAATGTTATACATCTAAGTTATACAACTTAGTTACACATCATAGTTATGCAACTAAGTTATACATCTAAGTTATATAACAATGTTATTGTATGACATTATGGTAACCATGTCAACCTATATTTTTAAAAAAATTCAGAAAATAAAAAAGGCCGATTTCACAAAGGAAATCGGGCTTGTAACGGTTATCATCGACTAATTGCCATTTCATCGGTCACAGAAGACGATGAATGGCGTAAAATATTATGTAATTTCTTATGTTAACTATCATACATACGGCTTGTCAATTTGTACTACTGCG
>JAZLHG010000091.1:0-6282 GCA_045616705.1 Lachnospiraceae bacterium
AATCGCCAATAATTCTGCGTCAGTTAATGCCGCAACTCCAAAGCGTTTAAACTTCTCATAGGGCTGCTCGGTTTTGGGCATCGTCTTCATAGTATGATGCATAGTCTCATGTCCTTCCCGCCACATTCTCTCCGGACAGACAAAAGCCCACAAGACATAGTTATTTTATCATAATATGCTCTTAAAGTATATAAACAATGTATCTTACAAGTGAACAATAGACGAATCACATAAGTTCTGAACTGTTTTCAGAATCCCCAATTTGGCATGAGCAAAAGTAAGTCCACCCTGAAAATAAACAGCGTATGGTTCCTTAATGGGTGCATCTGCAGATAACTCAATAGAGGAACCCGCAACAAAGGCTCCCGCAGCCATAATTACATCACTGTCATATCCTGGCATGGGCCAAGGTTCCGGAACAACAAATCCATCTACCGGTGCCGCAGCCTGAATACCCCTGCAGAATGCAATAATCGCCTCTTTGGAACCCAGGGTAACCGCTTGAATGATATCATGTCGGCTCTCCGAACCGTTAGGAACAACTGAAAAGCCCAACCGTTCATAGACATTTGCTGCAAATATTGCCCCTTTCAACGCCCCGTTTACAACATTGGGTGCAAGGAACAGTCCCTGATAAAAGCTTCCTAAAACCCCAAGAGAAGCACCGACCTCTTTACCCAGTCCTGGGGATGTCAGTCGGTATGCACAATTCTCGATCAGATCCTTACGTCCGGCTATATAACCACCAATAGGGGCAAGTCCGCCACCGGGATTCTTAATTAGCGATCCAACAACCATATCCGCACCAACATCCGATGGTTCCATTTTCTCAACGAACTCACCATAACAATTATCAACCATCACAATGACATCCGGCTTCACCTTTTTCACAAATGCAATCAGTTCTCCGATGGCATTAACCGAAAAAGAAGGTCTGGTCTGATATCCTTTGGAGCGTTGAATTGTAATAAGTTTTGTACGCTCATTAATTGCCTTCTTGATTCCTTCATAATCGAAGAATCCGTCCGCAAGTAAATCAACCTGTGCATACGTAATTCCAAACTCTGCAAGCGATCCTTTTGAAGGCCTGATTCCAATTACTTCTTCTAATGTGTCATAAGGCTTACCAACCGGGGATAACAGTTCATCTCCCGGACGAAGATTTGCAGATAAAGCCAGATTCAGTGCATGGGTTCCGCAGGTAATCTGTGGTCTTACCAGAGCATCCTCCGTGTGGAAAATATGAGCATATACTTCTTCTAAACGATCTCTGCCTACATCATTATAGCCATATCCGGTAGTTCCACTCAAACAGTTCTCTGCAACTTTGCAATCCTGCATAGCTTTTATTACTTTTAACTGATTGTATTCTGTAATGCGATCGATTTCCTGAAATCGTTCAGATAACCCTTCTAGGATTTCATTACCGAAATCGATAACCTTCTTATTGATTCCAAGACTTGAATACATCTCTTCAACTTCAAACATGAATTTACTCCTTTATTAATCTATCGATTTCTCGGCTCAAATATTGAAACACCTCATTCTCATCCTTAAATGCACTCTTATCAACGAAAGTGACATTCTTCTCACGTCTGAACCAGGTCATTTGTCTTTTTGCAAAATGACGGGTGTCGCGTTTAATAATCCGGACGGCCTCGTCCAAATCATACTCATGATCAAAATATCGAAGCAGTTCTTTATATCCAAGCCCCTGCATGGATACCATGTCTTCGGTATATCCTTTTAATTTAAGCCCTTCTACTTCCTGAAGAAGCCCTTCTTCCATCATAAGGTCTACACGACGGTCAATTCGTTCATACAAAATATCACGCTGATCTGTCAACACAAAATAACAGAAATCATAAGGTGATTCCTTTTGTCTCTGCTCCTCATTGTGCTCAGATATGGGCATCCCCGTATCATGATAAAACTCCAGCGCCCTAATTACTCTTTTTACGTTATTTGCATGAATGCTCTGATAAGACTTCGGATCAATCAGACGTAGCTGCTCATGCAGTTTGGGGCCATTTCCTTTTGCCGCTTCTTCTTCCAGCATTTTCCGATATTCACCGATTTCTTCATCCTCAGCAAAATCAATATCATATAGAAGCGCCTGAATATAGAATCCGGTTCCTCCAACTATGATAGGAAGCTTGCCTCTACTGTATATATCGTTAAGAGCCTGGACAGCCATCTGCTTAAAACGAAATACATTAAATTCTTCATCCGGATTAAGCACATCAATCAGATGGTGGGCAACACCCTGCATCTCTTCGGGTTTTATTTTGGCGGAGCCGATATCCATGGAACGATAGACCTGCATAGAATCTGCCGAAATAATCTCCGCATTGTATTTCTGCGCCAGCTTAATTGATAACGCTGTTTTACCAGCCGCAGTTGGGCCTGTAAGAATAATCAGTTTCTTCTTCATCAGAGAATCCTCTTGAATTTCTTTTCCAGTTCCGTTTTGGTAAATGAAATAATCACCGGTCTGCCATGGGGACAATGGAAAGGATTATTAAGGCTAAGTAACTCATCAATCAACGTATTGGCCTCCAGTGTAGACAGCACCTTACCTGCTTTTACAGCTCCCTTACAGCTTATCGACGCCAAATGAGCCAACACCGTTTCCATTTCACTTCGACGTTTTTGTTCTGACAATACATCCAAAAGTTCATTGAAGTAGGTAGCTTCATTCATTCCGTACAAATCCGAAGGAACTCCGTAAATTGCATATTCATTGCCACCGAAATGTTCCACCTCAAACCCGGTCTCACGAAACAGATCTTCATGTTGCTTAAAGGTCTCTTCCTCTTTTAGCGACAACGTAACAATAATAGGCGGATTCAGATTCTGTGTGGTTGAATTATGGTTCTGATAAGCCTTAATTAGCCGCTCATATCGAATTTTCTCATGGGCTGCATGCTGGTCAATAATATATAATTTACCATCATATTCAACACACAGATACGTATCAAATAACTGTCCAATCAGTTTATGTTTTACTCTAGCCTGCTCACTTAAGAAACTGATCTGTTCCGGCTCGGAAGTCATCTCAATCGGCTCTATCGCAGGGGTATGCTGTATATAGGAATCCGTTTTCGTAATCACTTCTGAAGAAACCCTTTCAGGAGTAAGAAATGTCGGTTCTTCCGCAACAACCATTTGTGGTGCAAATGTACTTCTTCTATGAACCTCAAAGGGCTCGGGTATAACGTCTTCCCGCTTTACAACTTCGGGCTTCTTACGAAGTTCCGGCTCGTCTGCATCCATAATAAGATCCTTATGTTTCAGTACGTCCGTTACGCATTCCACAATTGCCCGGTAGATCCGATCTCCTTCTAGGAACCGAATTTCCATCTTGGTAGGATGCACATTTACATCAAGAAAAGCCGGAGATAAAGTCAGATAAAGAATGGCATATGGATATTTGTGAAGCATCAGATACGGCTTAAATGCTTCATCTAACGCCCTGTTGATCATGGATGAGCGAACATTTCTTCCGTTCACGAAATAAATCTCATAATTGTGGTTGCCTCTTGCCATCTCAGGGCGCCCCACGAAACCACGAATCGTAACATGTTCATCTTCATAAGCAATAGGAACCATCAGGGATGAAACCTCGCGACCATAAAGGCTATAGATCACGTTCTGAAGATTACTGTCGCCCGAAGTCTGTAATTTGACCGAAGAATTCATAATAAATTTAAATGAGATTTCCGGATGGGACAGGCAGATATGTTCCATTAGCTCCGCAATATAGGAGCCTTCAGTCATAGCCGTTTTCAGGAACTTTCTTCTTGCAGGGACATTGTAGAATAAGTTCTTAACAATCATGGTGGTGCCATCCGGCACACCGGCAGCCTCAAAGGCCATTTCTCTACCACCCTCAATTACATATCTGGTGCCGGCAAAAGCATTCTTCGTCTTTGTCAACAGTTCTACTCTTGATACCGCACTGATACTTGAAAGCGCTTCACCGCGAAATCCAAGACTTGTAACGCATGCCAAATCTTCAACTGATTTAATTTTGCTTGTAGCATGACGAAGAAATGCCGTACGGATATCATCTTCCTGAATCCCTAGGCCATTATCCGTAATACGAATATAATCAATACCGCCGCCTTTGATTTCTACCGTAATCGCAGTAGCACCGGCATCAATGGAATTCTCAAGCAGTTCTTTAACCACGGAACCGGGACGTTCTACAACTTCCCCGGCTGCGATTTTATCAATTGTCTGTGAATCCAGTACAAATATACTAGACATACTTACCACCTGTTTTTCAATTTATTCTGTAACAATGACAAAGTATTTAACGCATCCATCGGTGTCATATGATTCACATCAATAGACAGAATCTCGTTGATAATATCGTCTTCCTTGACCGTATCAAATAAGGACATTTGATATAGATCAACTTCATCTACCTTTTTAGGTGTTTTGGCAGACTTTTTCTCCACTTCTGTAATCTGCTGAATCGACATTGCAATGTCATTATTACTAAGGAGCAACACCAATTCTTTGGCCCTATCAATCACAGAATCCGGAACTCCCGCAAGCTTGGCCACTTGTATACCATAACTCTTGTCTGCACCGCCTTTTACGATTTTACGAAGGAATACGATATGATCCCCCTCTTCTTTAACTGCAATACAGTAGTTACTAAGTCCCTTAATTCTGCCTTCTAACTCCGTCAGTTCATGGTAATGGGTTGCAAACAGCGTTTTCGCTCCAAGAATCTTGGTATTACTGATATATTCAATAACCGCCCATGCAATACTTAATCCATCAAAGGTAGAGGTTCCTCGTCCGATTTCATCCAGAATTAACAGACTGTTGCCGGTAGCATTTCTCAAAATATTAGCCACCTCTGTCATTTCAACCATAAAAGTCGACTGACCGCTTGCCAAATCATCAGATGCACCAACTCTTGTGAAGATACGATCCACGATACCAATATTGGCTGAAGAAGCCGGTACAAAACATCCGATCTGCGCCATCAGAACAATTAATGCAGTCTGACGCATATAAGTTGACTTTCCGGCCATATTAGGGCCGGTGATGATAGAGATTAAATGCTCACCATTATCTAACTGGGTGTCATTTGGTACAAATAAATCCTTACCGGTTATCTTCTCAACCACAGGATGTCTGCCATCCTTAATCTCAATGATTCCCTTCTCATTCAGTTTAGGACGTACATAATGATTCTGCTCACTGACCTTAGCAAGGCTGGCATATGCATCTAACAGCGCAACCAGTCCTGCAGTCTTCTGAATACGATCAACCTGCGAAGCCAGATAATCTCTTACCTCACAGAATAAATCATATTCCAGGGAAAATAGCTTATCCTCCGCATTCAGAATGGAATCCTCAAGCTCTTTCAATTCCGGAGTCGTGTATCGCTCTGCATTGGTTAGTGTCTGTTTACGAATAAAATCTTCGGGAACCAGGTCCTTAAAGGAATTGGTAACTTCAAAATAATAACCGAACACTTTATTAAATTTCACTCTAAGGTTCTTAATTCCGGTACGATCTCTGGTCTCACTCTCAAGCTTAGCAAGCCAGGTCTTACCCTCTGTTTTGGCATTTCGAAGATGGTCCACCGTCTCATTATAGGCAGCTTTAATCACACCGCCTTCCCGAAGGGTAAGAGCCGGTTCATCGTCAATTGCTCTCTCAATCAAATCGCATAAATCAACCAAGGGGTCTAATTGCTCATAGAGTTCACCAAAGGAAGACTTGGGTAGGTCTCTAAGGGCCTCCCTGATATGGGGTAGCATTTTCATAGACTGTTTCAGTGCCACCATATCATGAGGGTTAACGGATTTATAACTGATTTTAGTCATGATACGTTCCAAATCATAAACCGCATCCAAATATTCTCGCATTTCTTCTCTGGTAATTGCGTGTTTAATCAGCGCTTCAACTGCATTCAAGCGTTGATTAATCATGGCCTTATCAATCAAAGGCTGTTCTACAAAACTGCGAAGTTTTCTGGAGCCCATTGCGGTATTAGTCTTATCAAGAACCCACAAAAGAGACCCCCTCTTCTGCTTATCTCGCATGGTCTCAGTCAGTTCCAGATTTCTTCGGGAAGATGAATCCAGAATCATATAGGAAGAAATATCGTATGGGCTTAGGGAACGCATATGTTCCAGTGAATTCTTCTGGGTCTCATACAAATACCGAAGAAGTGCACCGGCAGCAATTACACCGCAGTTATAATCGCGAACGCCAAAACCATCCAGTGTATTCACATGGAAATGCTCTGTA
>JAZLHG010000092.1:0-3854 GCA_045616705.1 Lachnospiraceae bacterium
ATGAAGCAGTAATTTCTTAGCGCCAACCACTTCACACACAGAATCCGCTATTTTCTCGTTAGAGAACTCAATATGGAATACAACCTGCGTATGTTCTTCCTGCGCCTTATGAATCAGAGCAGCAAGGGTTTTGGCGCTTACTTCAGCGTCTTCAGAGCATCCCGGGAACGCCCCATAGTATTGAATCCCATACTCATGAGCCATATACCGAAACGGAAACCGGTCCGCAACAATAATTGTATTAGAATTACCATCCGCAAAGGTCTCTAAATATGCCTCATGAAGCAGTTGCAATTGTTCTTCGTAATCATCCGCATTCCTACGAAAATCATCTGCCAAATCCGGACGAAGTTCCATCATTCTTCCTGCAATAGCTTCTGTAATGGCAATGGCGTTTCTGGGCGAAGTCCATACATGCTCGTCGGGCTCATCCTCATCCTCTTCTGCTTCACCACGAACCTGCATGCCTTCTGTCACTTCTTCTGCAAGAAGTTCCACTGCATCTGTCATTCGAAGAGCATTCACATTCTTCATATCAGAATCCAGAATTTCTTCAATCCAGGTATCCGATTCACCACCGGTATAAATAAACAGGTCACAGTTCTGAATCCGCTGTACATCTCTTGGCGTCAATTCATAGGTGTGGCTCTCAGCTCCCGGTTTCAGCAATTGGTATACACTGACAGAATCCCCTCCGATTTGTCTTGCAAAATCAGCAGGGGGATATATCGTTGTAACAATATGAAGTTTAGCTGTATCCGGTTCTGCTGCGGACATGCTCCTGCATCCACACAGGCATACCATACAAACAGCCATCATCCAACAAATTCGTCTAATCGTCATGTTCTTATCGAAGAACTACCTTCTTAATGTAGGAGAAGGTATAGTCCTCACCTTTTTCTGCAAGCATGCATAATAGAAACTCCAGCTCACGCTTGGTCTGCTTATGCAGTAGAATATTATCCTTGCCTCTCAGATAATACTGAAGCGGCATATCATCTGTATAATGGCCCTTATTATAGGTTTTAGATGCTGCTACTCGGTCCACAAACATCTCCACCAGGTACTTGCGAGGCATCTGGATGGGAACTACACCGATTCCTTCCGACGGAGAAAAATCAGTCCAGTATTCGTAGTGATGTTTATTTCTGCCCTTATGATGGAGCCATGCGGAGGAATAACCGATTGCTTCACGTTCCGCATTATTAGGACTCCTAAATCCCTGATAATATTTCACTCCAACCAAGAATTCCGAAGGAAGGTATTTGCTTAAGTCATGGGTAAGGCCCTGTTTATACAGCCCTAATTTGAAACAGCCCTCTCGCACCAGTCTACGATGATCGCCGATGGTATTAAAATGACTGACTGCCTTCGTCTGAAAGTTCTTCAATTTCTGAATCATCTTCCATATCCTCCTCTACTGGGAATTCATCCTCCGGTATATCAATAGCAAATTCATCGTCAATGATTCCGGCATCAGATTCATCCTCAAACAGAATGTCATCCGGCAAATCCGATGGGTCCATAACACCTTCCAATAAATCTTCAAATCCAGAGCCGGGATATTCATCCGCACCGGGTGAAATAAACACCTTATTCTTCTCCTCATTTAAGAAAGCAACCTGAATGTCGTTATTCACGTTCAGCACATAATCGCCTAAGCTAAACTGCTTCTTATCAAAGCGAAGGGCTACGAAATCATACAGTTTCGAATTGAAATCATCCAGAGTTGTTCCTGCACCGTAAGAGCTTAGCAGTGCTCCGTCAAGTACAGGTGGCTCTGAATGCATTTTGATTGATGACTCAATCTCCCTGCCATACTGCTGCATAATACCGAAGAATGTTCTGTTCACACTGCAGTTATTCATAAACACGTCAAATGCCGGCTCGTAATCATCAAACAGATCCTCGTTGCCGGCTTCATAGCAGTATACTCCCAGTGCAAGCCATTCAATCATAGTCCCTCTATCATTGGAATGATCAGAAGCATAGTACAAATTGTTGGCAATTACAGGTACACATATCTTCACAAACAGTGTGTTATTGTCTTTGGTTACAATTTCATAACGGTACATGACAGCGGAACTCTCCGAATCCATTACCGCAAAAGTCGTATCGTCACCGATATGACCATAATCCTCAGGAATTCCATTCATTTCCTGCTTAAAAGATTTGGCAAGTTCCGAAATCTTCTCGTTCGTCTTAAGACCGATTTCCTTGGTCTCCACAAGGGTCATCTTCTTCACACTGCCATAGGACGTATTAAGAAGTGCTTCCGCATAACCCTGCGGGCCATCATAAGTTAAGAAACTCATGTAATTGGTAATATCTCGCTCGTTCTTTCTGGTCTCCTTATTCTCGGACTTCTTATACCAGAACTGCTGAGGGGACATATAGGTGAAATGTACGGTCTCATCTGTATTCCCTACGGAAAATACCACCCTTCCGGGAAATCGATTGGAATAAAGCGTATAGTCAACAGTCTCATTTGCGATTTGAAAATCTTCCGGATACAAACCGTTAAAAATCACATTACCGCCTTCATCTGTAAGCGTTGCTCTTGCATAGTAGAGGCCTTCGTCATCTTTCACTACACGGTTATCAGGAGTCTCTTCTTCCAAATCCGCATAGTCTTCGTAGTCTTCTTCCTCTTCTATCCAGTCATCCTCATAGTATTCTTCCTCTTCCTGCTCATTGACCATGGACTGTATGGCAGGAGATACAAAGAAAATAATCACAACCACCAGCGCAATCAGTAATACGAAGACGATAATAATCGCAAGGATTGTTGTCTTCTTCGTCTTATTCTCTTTTCTCTCTGCTTCCATTTTCTTCTGCATGTTAGGCGGATATAAGGAAGTGTTCTCCGGATTCGTTACATCCAGTCCACAACCGATACAAATCTCACTTGTATCCTCTAGCAGCATGCCGCAATTCTTACAGTATTTCATATCTAACCCCTTTGTGCCTGCAACTTCAGGCAATCAAGATACCCTATTACTTTAATTCTGTATTATAGAAATCACGAATGTTCTCAGGCATATAGCCTTCCTGTGCAAGCTGTTCCTTCTGGAACTTCTTGTTCTTATTCATCTGAACCACCAGAACCTGTTTACCTTCACCACGAAGCTTCATTGCTTCGTTGACAACCTCACACAGGCGTTCATCACTGGCACCCTTCTCCACAAGAAATGCCATCTTCTCACCCTGTCCGGGAACAGTGAAGTTCTGATCAAGAAGAATGGTAATGATTCTCTCAAATCCAATAGAGAATCCACATGCACAGGTCTTCTGACCGGTAAATCTTCCAATCATTTCATCATAACGTCCACCACCTGCAACGGAGGAACCGAACTCATCCATACTAATCTCGAAAATTGTACCGGTATAGTAAGACATACCTCTTACAAGTGTAGGATCAAATACGATTCTGAAATCGGATATCTGTGTACTCATTACGGAGTTCATAATTGTGGTCAAGTTCTCTGCACTGCCGTCATTTAAGAACTCATTAAGCTCACGCTTAAGATAATCAATGCCTTCAATCCCCTCTGTTACGTTGGCAAATAAGTTCATATACTTCTCCACTGACTCGGGAGCAAATTCTGCCTTCAGAAGTTCTTCTCTGACTCCGTCTATTCCAATCTTATCCATCTTATCCAGAATAATAAATACGGTATCAAAGTCTTCTTCGCAAAAGCCTGCATAAGAAGCCATGGCTTTTAAGATACGACGGTCATTGATTCTTACAGTAAATCCTTTGAAATTAAGCTTACCAAGTAATGTGGTTGTTGCAAGAATCAGCTCAATCTCTGCAAGGTAAGAAGGATCACCAAGGATATCGATATCACACT
>JAZLHG010000093.1:0-6789 GCA_045616705.1 Lachnospiraceae bacterium
ACTGGATTTATATTATATTGAGAATTACTCTGTCTGGATGGACTTGAAATTGATTATTCAGACAGTGAAGACGTTATTCACACTGGAGAGTACGGAAGGTGTGGCAAGCGGTAATCTGACACCGATTGAAAAGGATGACAAGCATGAGTAATCAGAAGGTTAGTGTGGTTGTTCCGGTATATAATGCAGAGCGATTTATTGAAGACACCATTCGCTCAGTCAGAGGCCAGACCTACGAAGACTGGGAACTGATTCTTGTGGATGACGGCTCTACCGATGAGAGTCTGTCCATTATGAGAGCACAGGCAGAGGCTGCAAATATACAGCAGGAGAAGATTAAGATTATAGAACTTCCCGGCAATCAGAAGGCTGCAAGGGCAAGAAATGCCGGAAGCAGCGTAGCTACCGGAAGATACCTGGCGTTTCTGGATGCGGATGATCTGTGGGATCCCGATAAACTTGAGAAGCAGGTGCGATTCATGGAAGAACACGATTGTGCCTTTAGTTTCACCGGTTATGAATTTGCCGATTCCGACGGAGTGGGCGTTCGCAAAATCGTTCGCGTGCCCCTGAAGATTCCTTATAAGAAGGCGATTTGCAATACCACGATTTTCACCAGTACGGTGATGTTTGATATGGATAAGCTGACGAAGGAAGATGTGGAGATGCCCATTGTACCCAGTGAAGACTCCGCAACCTGGTGGAAGGTGCTGAAGAAGGTACCTTATGCTTATGGTCTGGATGAATCCTTAACCCTATACAGAAGAAGTGATTCTACCCTGTCAAGCAATAAACTGGTGGCTGTTAAGAGAACCTGGAATCTCTACCGAAATGTAGAGCATTTCTCATGGATTCGCAGCGCCTATTGTTTCTGCTGGTATGTAATCCATGCAGTGATTCGGAGAATTTAGTATGACATTACAGGTACTTCTGTCCGCAATGCATCTTGCGGATGAATCCTATATTGATACCCTGCATATTACAGGTGACTGCGTAGTGGTGAATCAGTGCGACAGGGAACTTCGGAGAACCGGAGACTATGGTGGCCGGAAAGTGACCTATATTGAGACCACGGAGAGAGGTCTAAGTCGCAGCAGAAATATGGCCATTGCGGCAGCCGACAGCGAGATCTGTATTCTCTGTGACAATGATGTGGAGTATGTGGATGGCTATGAACAGGTGATTCTGAAGGCCTATGAGGAACATCCGGAAGCGGACCTGATTGTATTCTATATTGAGAGACCGGAGAAACCACAACCGAACTACAGCAGCATGCGAAAGATGGATTACCTGTCGGTGTTGAAGATTTTCTCACCGGAGGTGAGCTTTAGGAGAGCAAGCATAGAAGGCATTCGGTTCCATGAGGAATTTGGTGCAGGCTCCGGCAAGTACATTATGGGTGAAGAGAATTTGTTCTTATATGACTGCCTGAAGGCGGGTAAGCACATTCTCTATATGCCTATTCGAATTGCCAAGCTCAGAGATGAAGAATCTACCTGGTTCAGCGGTTACGATGAGAATTTTTTCATATCCAGAGGTGCCAATTACGCAGCCATGAGCAGAGTTATGTCTCATCTGTTAATCTGGCAGTTTGCCCTTCGTAAACGAAGCCTCTACGGATCCAAAATGGGAATGATGGCGGCTATGAAATATATGTATAAAGGCCGCAGAGAGTATATTAGGAGTTTGTCATGAGATTGTTTCTGGTAGGGGATTACCGAACAGGCACAGGACCTGCCAATGTAACCCTGGCTTATGATGAATATTTACAGGAGAGCCTTATTCACTATAAGAAGCAGAAGGCGGTCAGCAAGATTGCAAGAGCGTTTGAACTTGTCGTCAAGGTTCTTCACTGCGATGTGGTGCTGATGTCAGGCTATTCCAAGCAGAATCTGCTGACGATAAAGCTGGCGAAAATGTTCCATAAGAAGACCGCATATTTAATGCATGGCTGTGTGGAATATGAGAATGAAATCAACGGAGTTCCGGATGAAGAAATGAACCGGATAGAACGTGCCACCATGGCAGGAACAGATTTGATTCTGGCTGTCAGTGAGAGCTTCAGTGTGTGGCTGGCCCTTCACTATCCGGAGTATGCGGATAAGATTAAGGCGCAGCCCAACGGTCTTCGTCCTGAGGATGTAGTTAGAAGACAGTCAGCCGATGTGCAGAGACTTCCTCACAGGATCATGTCCATCGGTGGCGGAATGCCCCGTAAGAAGATTAAGTATATTTGCCGGGCGGTGGCTAAGATGCGGGAGAATGAAGCATATGCCGACACGGAACTAATTATAATCGGAGCAGAGGGGTTGGATACGGAGGAGATTAATTCCTACGACTTTGTGAAGAATTTAGGACTGGTGCCATATGAACAGACCGAGGAACTGCTTCGCTCCTCACAGGTGTTTATTCAGAACAGCTGCTTTGAGACTTTTGGTCTTGCACCTGTTGAAGCCCTGGTGAACGGTGCATCTATTCTGCTTAGCAAGCACATCGGTGCCCTTGAACTGTTTGATGAGGTTACAGATCAGGACATCATTAACGAATACAATAACCCGGCGGAAATCGCCGATAAAATAAAAAGTTTATGCGTAAACGGCAATGGAGGACGATTGCTTAGCGCGCTGGATACGGAGTCAGTTTCATGGGAGAGAAGAACCAAGCAGCTAATCGAAGCTTTGGAACAATTGATCGAAGCATAAATGCCAGACAAGTAGTCAGCCTGGTGGTAATCGGCATTACCTTTATCGGGTACACACTTACATTCCTGGTACCGAAGTTCTACGGACTTACGGATGCCTATGTAGGCGTATTTGTGTTTCTGATGCTGGGAATTCTGCTTCTTGTGAATGTGAATCTCATGGAGATGCTTCGGAAGAAAGATATCGAGACCATTGTAATGATGGCATTGATTGTACTCATTGGTGTGAATATTTTGATTGTTCATTCCGGTAAGGGCGCCTTCTTTGTGCTGGCAGATTTCATTCTGGTATTTTATTTATCTAACAAAGTTAGGCTTACAGATTTGCAGACGATGGCCATATCCGGCATGTATCTGATTATGCTGTTTATCTGGTTGTTATTCGTATATCCTCAGATGTTTGCGGCCTATGAGTTCTATGGCTACAACACCAATACAGCGGCAACCTTTACTATTTTCACATTGCTATGTGCCATGGTGGTTGTGATGCGCTTCAGAGAATATGTGGAGATTATGGGTCTCTTTATTGTGATTCTGCTGGTAAAAGGCATTCAGCTGGCACTTTACCACAGAGCCCGTGGAGCCCTGCTTATGTTATTGGTATTCCTGTTACTGTATTATGTGGTTCCCAAGAAATGGTGGCTTGATAAAAAGGTGTTCAGAGGAATCTGTATTCTGGCTACTTTTGGTTCTCTTGCTTTTGTGGCGGCTTATACCATTCTGGGATTCATGGGATATAATTATGTGCTTCCCATCTTCTATAAGAAAGTGTTCTCCGGAAGAGAGAAGATTTGGAGAGAGTTCTTCTATCTGTTTATTAAGAAGCCTCTTACCGGAATCGGAACCAATGTGGAGATTACGACGTTCCAGGAGTTTAATGTGCATAATGCCATGTATAATATTCTGGTGGTATACGGCATCCTTGCTTTTGTAGGTGTACTGTTCTTCGTATACAGAAGACTGGAGCAGTTTAGAGTGAAGGCGCTTGCAAGTAATACGGCTTTTTGTGCATTGTGTGCGGTTGTGGCTGTATTCTTCGAGTCCTTTTTCGATGTGGATTTATTATGGGTTGACTATGCGTTTAACCTGCTGTTCCTGCTACTTGTGGTAGGCAATAGCGGAGAATCACAGTCGTAAGAGATTAGTACTATGGGTAAATACAAATATTTGGCCGGTAATATTGCTCTGTTCTCCATCAGTAATTTTGTATCCAAGATTCTGGTGTTTCTATTGGTGCCCTTTTATACCAATGTTCTGACTACTGCGGAATATGGTATTGCGGATATTTTCCAGGTAACACTCCTTCTCCTGGTTCCGGCTCTTACGGTAAATATCGGGGAGGGGGCTCTTCGATTCGGAATTGAGAAGAATGACAAGAGAGGATCGATTCTATATATCGGACTGAAGTATGTATTTCTTGCTTCTCTGGCTGTAGCCGTGATATGTGGGGTTACAGGAGCCATTCTAAAAGGAGATTTGGCAAGATATTTACTGTTCTTCTGCATCCTGTTCTTAACCAATGCGCTGTTTGAATTCATGATTCTGTATTTTCAGGGTTGTGAAATGGTGCAGGTGGTAGTAATCGGAAGCGTGTTGTCTACTCTGGTAATGATTATCTGTAACCTGATTTTCCTCTTGGGGATTCGAATCGGATTAAACGGTTATCTGTTCTCTCAGATGATTGCCTATTCCGTAGCAACTGTGGTGATGCTTCTGCTTCGTAAGGTATTTCGTAAGGAGAATCTTACAGACGATGGTGCGCATCAGGAGAATATAGAAGAATGCTATGATGTGAAGCCTGATGCAGAACTGGAGAAAGAAATGCTTCGCTATGGTGGACCGTTGATTCTGTATTCCACCGGAAGTTGGATTAATAATGCGGCAGACCGTTACCTGGTAGCTGCCCTTTGCGGTGCGGCAGTAAACGGTGTGTATGGTGTGGCCTATAAGATTCCTGCCATTCTCATGGTATTTCAGAGAATCTTTGCACAGGCCTGGCAGATGTCTGCCACCAAGAGTTATCAGGACCGGGAGAGTGATGAATTCTTCACAACCATGTACAGCACTTACCATACCTTTATGGTCATCGGCTGTTCAATGCTCATTCTGATTGTAAGACCAATCGGTCAGTTTATGTTCCGTAAGGAATTCTATCAGGCATGGGCCTTTGTTCCACCTCTGCTAATTTCCGTTGTGTTTGGAGCACTGACAGGATTCTTGGGATCCATCAGCTTAGCTCATAAGGATTCCAAAGCTATGGGCATTGCTACGGGGTGCGGTGCGGCATTAAACGTGGGACTGAATGTTGTTCTGATTCCTAAGTTTGGTGCCATGGGAGCTGCGGTAGCTACGGCAGTGTCCTACTTTACCATGTATTTTATGACCCTAATGATTACGCGTAAATACGTAAAGATTCGGGCTCACTTTATCAGAGATTATATTGCCTATATCCTGCTTGCGCTGGAGGCGGCCTGCATGATTCTTGTGGAAGGATTTCTTCCCTACGGAATCTGTGGAGGGCTGGTAGTTGTTCTACTTGTGATGCATTTGCCGGAGATTGGGAATATTCTCTCCAAACTGATCAAAATAATGATGAGAAGGTAGTTTATGATATCGGAACGCAGAAAACAGATTGGTAATTACATATTAATCGCAGCCATTGCGATTATGGCGATTGCGGAATGGAACGAATATGAGTGGTATCTGGCAGTAAATCCCTACGGAACCCTGTTTGCTTCTCTGGCTCTTGCAGCTTGTTTCTTCTGCTATGTAAATGTGAAGGATGCTTTAAAGGACCCTGTATTCTATCTGATGATCGGAACTGATGTGATTGCAGTAGTGAATACGGTTCTGGCGCATTCCGGATACGGCGCAATTCTTACTGCAGCCGATTTCTTATTGATTTGTTATTTGGCAGGCAAGGTAGCCTTTGACGATAAGCAGACCATTATTTTGTCTGCATTTCTTGCCTTCTTTTTCTTCTATTGGACCATTGATGTGAAGGGCTATTTCAAGGGCTATAATACCAATTACGGTGGTCTGGTACTGATTACGGGCTTTATTTTCCTGATGATTCTTATGGAACGTATTCGCCTGTATTTAAAGGCGAAGGGTGGTAAATTTGCTACTGTGGGCATTTATGCCTGGTATGTATTCATGTTGGCCTTTTTGTTTGTGGGATACAAGATTATTGCCTGGTATCGTTCCAGATGTGCGCTGATTGGTTATCTGGTTGTAGTGGTGATGATGCTGATTCCCAGGAAATGGTGGAAATCGAGAGTCCTCTATTTCCTGGCCAGTGTAGGATCTACTGCAGGTGCGGTACTGGTATCCGGCATTTATGTATGGCTTGCCCTGATCAGAGACCGTTTTCAGCTTCAGATTTTCTACAAAGACATTTTATCCGGCCGTGAAGAATTATGGCAGGAACTGTGGGAAGCTTATCTTAGGCAGCCCATGATCGGAATCGGAACCAGGTATCAGGTTCAGGTTGATTTCATGGAAGGTCTGTTTGAGGTTCATAACGGCTTCCTGGATCTGCTAATGGTACATGGTCTGGTAGTATTTATTGTAGCATGCGTATTCTGTATTTATCGTATGCTTCGGTTTAGACCCATTGTGGCTGAGGACAGCGTTGCCAAATTCGCTTTCGCAGCCATGCTTGCCATGCTTGTTACTTCGTTTTTCGAGAATTTTATGATTGTTCCGCCTTATTCCCTGATTCTGCTTGCTCTGTTCGGAATCCTGGGCGGCAGGACTATGCGACAGGACTAAAATCTGATATAATATAATGTATTTTTTTGTGGAGTTTTAAGAATGAAGAAGTTTTTGATTGAGAATAAGCAGATTGCTTTTCGCCGTACGGTGTTGGTAGTCTATGACATATTGGCAGTTGCGCTGGCAACTTATCTGGGACTGATCGCAAGATTTGACTTCAGGCCCGGCGATATAGCAGATAAATCCTTTATTGATACAGCATGGAATTATCTGCCCATTAGTATTGTCATCACCATCCTGTTCTTCTGGCTCTTTAAGATGTACCAGAGCCTGTGGGAGTTTGCGGGAACCCATGAAGTCATCAATATGGG
>JAZLHG010000094.1:0-8361 GCA_045616705.1 Lachnospiraceae bacterium
CTCATCTGATGATATTAGTATATTATTCACAAATGTCCAAAGAATGTTACTCACATGAATGTTCTTTTAAATACTTATGAACAAATTATGAACATCAGAGCTTTAATACGTTTTCACAACCTCCACTTTATTAATTACCACTTAAGTAGTTCTCAACACCTTCGATAGCAGCGCTCTCATCTTCGCCATCTGCAGATACAGTCACTGTATCTCCTGCTGACAGAACCATAGTCATCATACCCATGATACTCTTAGCATTCACTCTCTTGCCTTCAGACTCAATATAAATAGAGCTGTCATACTGGCTTGCAACCTGAACTAACAGGGCAATGGGTCTTGCCTCAAGTCCGTTCTCCAGTTTAATCTGGACATCCTTCTTCGTCATAATAGTCCTCCTTCTACTCGCAACGAATCAGCAATCTCACTCAACTTCCGTAATCTGTGATTCACGCCGGACTTACCAATAGGTGGATTCATCAAGTCTCCCAGTTCCTTTAAGGAAGCATTGGGATACTGCACCCGAACCTCCGCCATCTGCTTCAGTCCCTCCGGTAATTCCTTATACCTGCCGCTCTTCATCACAAGATCGATATCATTCTTCTGCTTCACCGAAGCAGCAACCGTCTTGTTAATATTGGCCGTCTCACAATTCACTCTACGGTTAATGGAATTCCGCATATCCTTAAGGATTCTGGAATTCTCATAATCCATAAGCGCCACATGAGCACCAATCACATTCAGAGCTTCAACAATTTGCGAACCTTCCTTGATATACACAACGTAATATCTCTTACGCTGGGTCGTTCTCGCATCAATTTCAAAGGAACGAAACAGTTCCGTAATGGTCGCCGCCTGCCTCTCATCCAAACAGGCAATTTCCATATGATACGAGTTATCCGGATCATTCACAGAACCTGCAACCAGAAACGCACCTCTGAGATACGCCCTTCTGCAACAGGATTTCTGCGTTATACCGGGTCCTGATGCTGCCTTCGCAACACGAACAACATCGTCACCTAGTAACGCACCATTTATATTAAATGTTTTCTTTAGCAATGTAAAGTACTTTCTGTTTGCCAGCTCGTTCTCACTTACGAATGTAATCCGGTTCTCTTCTATTCTGCCGCCAAAGGCCAATAGTGCCGCAAGTTCCGCAATCTGACAGTGTCTGGAGGACCCAATCTGTCCTGACAGTTCTTCTTTTACTTTTCCCGAAAATGACATATTATACTACTTCTTCCTTAAAGCATCCTTCTCGATATCCCTGTGTTCCAGCTTAAAACCATACTCTTCATACTTGCTCATTCGCTCATAGAGCGCATTGGCCAGCGTTACACTTCTATGCTTGCCGCCGGTACAGCCAATGGTAACCACCAGCTGATTCTTACCTTCCAGAATATAGTTGGGGAGGAGAAACTTCAGCATATCTTCCAACTTATTCAGAAATTCTTCCGACTCCTTGAAACTCATTACATATTCCTGCACCTCAGAATCGTTACCGCTCTTATTGCGCATATCCTCAAAATAATAGGGATTGGGAAGAAATCTTACATCAAATACCAGATCCGCATCAGAAGGAATGCCATACTTAAATCCGAAGGATACAATGGTTACAAACAGATTCTTATACTTCTGATTGTTCACAAAAATCTTATCTAACTCCGCCTTCAGTTCCCTGGTAAGCATCTGGCTGGTATCCAGAATATAATCGGCTCTCTTCTTAATGGAAGCCAGTTTCTCACGTTCCTTCTGAATGCCTGCATCCACACGGTCACCACCTGCCAAGGGATGGACACGCCTGGTCTCCTTGTAACGTTTAATCTGCACCTCATCCCTAGACTCAAAGAACACTACCTCGAAGGGAATACCGGAACCGGACATCTCATCTAACACCGCGTCCAGTTCTTCAAATGCCTGACCGCCTCTGACGTCCACGCCGATTACCACCTTCTCAAGTTCTGAACTTGGAGAAGATACCAGTTCCGCGAACTTGGCAATCAACGGTACCGGCAGATTATCTACGCAATAATAACCTGCATCTTCTAACATTTTCAGCGCCGAACTCTTGCCGGCGCCGCTCATTCCTGTCACAATTACAAATCTCATAATCTAACTTCTCAATCGACAAATCCAATCATGCATACCTCAGGTTCCAGTTCCACGCCCTGCTGTTCATACACGATTCTACGCACATCTTCAATCAGCTGATAGACATCCTTAGCAGATGCATCACCTTTATTCACTACAAATCCTGCATGCTTCTCGGACACCTGAGCTCCGCCTACGGAATAGCCCTTAAGCCCTGAATCCTCAATCAACTTACCGGCAAAATAGCCCTCGGGACGTTTGAAGGTAGATCCTGCACTGGGATATTCCAAGGGCTGCTTGCTGATGCGTTTCTCCCTTAGTTCATCCATAACCGCTTTAATCTGAGAGGAATCTCCCTCCTGCAGTATAAGCGTAGCGGATAATACCACATACTGCCCCGATCTGACAATGCTGTTTCTATAACCGAAATCCATTTCAGCACCGGACTTGGTAATAACCTGTCCATTACTGCGGTCAAAAAGACGTACCTGCTTCACCACATCCTTCATCTCGCCGCCGTAAGCTCCGGCGTTCATGGTCACAGCACCGCCCAGACTACCCGGAATACCGGAAGCAAATTCCAAACCGGTCAATCCGGATTTATACGCCTCCGAAGCAATACGCACCAGTAACGTACCGGCACTTGCGGTAATCTCGTTGCCCTCTATTTGAATGTCACTGAAATTCTGATCCAGTGCAATTACGTACCCACGAATTCCTGCATCACTGATAAGCACGTTACTTCCGTTACCCAGAAGAACATAGTCAACATCATGATGATAAAAAAGGCGGAGCAATGCTTCCGCCTCTTCTTCCGTTTGCGGGGTCAGCAGGTAATCCGCACTCCCGCCAAGGCGGAAAGTCGTATGTGCGGACATCTCTTCATTCTCATGAATGCTGTCAGCCTGCAGAATTCCTCTTATTTCTTCAAGAAAATGTTCCATTAACCCACCTGTTCCAGAATTAACTTCGCAGCACCGTAAATTCCTGCATCGTTACCAAGTGTTGCAAGAAGGAACTTGGTCTCTCTGCTGGCATGGAATACATACTGCTTATAATATTTATTGGCATAATCAAACAGCACCTCACCGGCCTTACTTACACCACCGCCGATTACGAATGCTTCCGGATTACAAATACTTCCTACAATAGCAAGTCCCTTACCAAGGTACTTACCGAACTCTTCCGCAATTTCAATTGCAAGAGCATCTCCGGCCTTCACTGCATCAAATACCGTCTTCGCAGATACTCCGCCGTTACGAAGAACACTGTCCTGATCACTAGCCTTCAGATGTCTGTTAGCAAGACGGGTAATACCGGTTGCACTTGCATACTGCTCAAAGCAGCCATAGTTACCGCAACCACAAGCCTCTGTCTCGTTATCTTCCAGGTGAATATGTCCAATTTCGCCACCGGCTCCGGTAGAGCCTGTCAGAATCTTACCGTTGGTAATAATACCACCACCAACACCGGTACCAAGTGTAACCAGTACCATATCTCTAAATCCCTGGCCGCCGCCTTTCCACATTTCACCAAGGGCGGCAACATTGGCATCATTACCTGCCTTAACAGTCATGCCAACCAGTTCACTAAGTTCAGCTTCCAGCTTCTTCTCACCCCAGCCTAAGTTCACGCATTTATGAAGAACACCGTCATCATCAACCGGTCCGGGAACGCCGATACCAACACCTACAACAGAAGTCTTGTCAATATTCTTCTCTTCCATCTTAGCAAGAACAGATGCTGCAATATCAGGAAGAATCTGCTCACCGTTATTCTCGGTGCGGGTAGGAATCTCCCACTTATCAACTACGGTACCGTCAATATGAAACAGTCCCATCTTAACAGTTGTGCCACCTAAATCAATTCCAAAACAATAGTTCATAACAATCTCCTAACAGTTTATTTCATTAGTCTTCTCTCTGCTGCTTCAGGGAATTCTGCACACGAGCGTACAGTTCCTTAGCTGCATTGTATCCCATCTTCTTCTGACGGAAGTTAACCGCCGCAGACTCGCAGATGATAGCCAAGTTACGACCGGGACGGATGGGAATATTATGGCAGACAACCTTATTGCCAAGATATTCTGTATATTCTTCTTCCAGACCGATACGGTCATAATCTTTATCTTTGTTCCACTCTTCCAGGTTGATCACCAGATCAATAGACTGGGTATCACGAACAGAGGATACACCGAAGAGCATCTTAACATCCACAATACCAATACCTCTAAGTTCAATTAAATGCTTGGTGATATCCGGTGCGGAACCAATCAGTGTCTCATCACTGACCTTACGAATCTCAACTACGTCATCGGTAACCAGACGGTGACCTCTCTTAACCAGCTCAAGAGCAGCCTCACTCTTACCGATACCGCTCTCACCTGTAATCAGAACGCCTTCGCCGTATACGTCAACCAGTACACCGTGAACGGAAATACAGGGAGCGAGTTTAACATTCAGCCAACGAATAATCTCAGCTTCAAAAGCAGAAGTAGCCTTTCTGGTAGACAGAACCGGAACACCCTTCTCACGGGCAACCTTCAAGAACAGCTCATCCGGAACCAATTCTCTACAGAATACGAAACAGGGAGTCTCCTCGCTGATTACATTCTCATATCTCTCCATACGAACAGACTCTTCCAGACTCTCCATATAAGTATATTCAACGAAACCGATGATCTGTACACGACTCTTCTCAAAATGCTCCATATAGCCTGCAAGCTGAAGAGCAGGACGGTTAATATCGGGCTGCAGAATCTTAATCGGCTCGATATCAATCTCCGGAATCAGATTGACCAGTTCCATTTTCTCAATTAATCGTTTCAGTTCTACTGATGCCATAAGTATCTCCTTCTCCTATCAAATAATAGTTGTATACCCCAAATCACTCCAAATTATATCATACCAATATGGGTAATTCTAGGACTCCCCATGAAAAAAGTCATACACCGCCTTGGCTGCTCGCTCATTCATTCCAGGCACCTTACTCAGTTCATCCACTGTAGCAGCCTTCAGTTCGTCAAGACCTTCGAAGTATCGCATCAGTTCCTTTCTTCTGGTCTTACCAATCTGTGGAATATCGTCCAGAATAGAATGGGTCTGGCCTTTGCTTCTTAAGGACCTATGGAACGTAATGGCGAATCTGTGTGCCTCGTCCTGAATTCTGGTAATCAGCTTAAATCCTTCACTGCCCGTATCAATGGGAATCTCAACATTGTTAAAGTATAAGCCTCTGGTTCTGTGATTATCATCCTTCACCATACCACATACCGGAATGTTCACATTTAATTTACGAAGTACCTCCTCCGCAATATTCACCTGACCGCGTCCACCATCCATCATAATCAGATCCGGGAACCTGCTGAACTTATCGGTAGACTCTGCTCCCTCCTGTTCTCTTAGGCCATGTTCAAACCTTCTGGTCAACACCTCTTCCATGCTGGCATAATCATTAGGGCCTTCTACAGATTTAATGCGGAACTTACGGTAGTCATTTCGCTTAGGACGTCCGTTCTCATATACAATCATGGAGCCAACAGAATCAAATCCGCTGATATTGGAAATATCGAAGGCCTCCATTCTCTCTATACCATCCAGATTCAGCAGTGCCTCCAGTTCGGCTACTGCTCCGCTGGTTCTCTTGATTTCTTTTTTGATTTTCTCTAAATCCTTTTTCAGAACAATTCGAGCATTCTCTCTGGCCAGTTCTACCAGTTTCTCCTTTTTACCCTTCTGCGGAACCAGAATGGACACTTTACCGCCTCGAACGGTGGTTAACCATTCTTCTAACAGTTCTCTCTCTTCAATATCTTCAGACAGCACAATCTCTCTGGGCACATTGGGCGTTCCCGCATAATATTGCTGCACAAAACTCTTCAGGATATCCGCTTCTTCCTCATCCTGGGTCTGTTTCATGTAGAAATGCTCACGTCCCAGAATCTTGCCATCCCGTAAATAGAACAACTGTACAATCACATTCTGTTCATCCGATGCAATGGCAATAATATCTCTGTCATTCGCTGACAAATCGGTAATCTTCTGTTTCTGCGCAACCTGCTTCACGGAATTTAATAAATCCCTGATTTCAGCAGCCTTTTCAAATTCCAGATCCTCTGCATAACGGTTCATCTCATCCTTCAGATAATTAAGAAGCGGTTTATAATTACCGTTTAGAAAAGTCAGCGCATTCTGTACATTGTCAAGGTACTGTTCCCGTGTAATTCGACCCACACACGGCGCATCACATTGTCCGATATGATAATAGAGACAAGGCTCCGTCTGTTTACCGTGGCAAGCCTTTAAGTGATATAACTTCCGCATCAGTTCGATGGTCTCCTTCACAGAAGTTGCGGAAGTAAACGGACCGAAATATTTGGCATTATCCTTCTTCACATAGCGGGTCATGTATACTCCGGGGAACTTCTCCTGAGTAGTCACCTTAATGTAGGGATAGGTCTTATCATCCTTCAGCATGGTATTGTACTTAGGCTGATGTTCCTTAATCAGGTTGTTCTCCAGAACCAGTGCTTCCATTTCGGAATCGGTTACTACATATTCGAACCATGCAATCCTGCTGACCATTTGTTGAATTTTGAGTGTCTTCTTGGTACTCGTCCGGAAATAAGAACGGACACGATTCTTAAGAATCACAGCCTTACCTACATAGATAATGTTGTCATCCTCATCATGCATCAGATATACACCGGGTGAATCCGGTAGTTTCTTCAGTTCTTCTTCAATGTCAAAGCTTCTTGTACTCATAGTCCTATTGTATCATAAACTGTCCACATTCCCACTATAAACAGATCGCACATCTTCATGCACATCAGCAGTCCCGCAAGCAGGCATTAACATACAGGCATAAATAAGGCGCAGCAATCATTGCTACGCCTAACATCTACATCTTATTTATTGCTCAATTCCAGAATTACGCCGGTATTTTCTTCAGCTGTTTCACCAACAGAATTCGCAACTGCTTCTCCGGTTTCATCGACAGTACCCTCAGACGCACCTTCTGTAGTAGCTTCCGGGGTAATGCCCTTCACACGATTGAAAATCTCCATGAACTGCTTACCGGTAATAGATTCCTTCTCAAGAAGGAAGGATGCCAGTTCATCCATCAGTTCTCTATTCTCGGCAAGTAATGTCTTGGCCTGCTCATAAGCCTCTGACAGCATTCTCTGAATCTCACTGTCTACATCTGCTGCGGTATGATCAGAACAGTTCATTACGGTTCTTCCGCTTAAGTACTGGTCCTCAACAGATTCAATCTGTACCAGACCAAACTTCTCGGACATACCATACTGTGTAATCATGGCACGAACCGAACCGGTTGCCTGCTCAATATCATTGGCAGCACCTGTAGTAATGGATTCCTTACCAAATACCAGTTCCTCAGCTGCACGACCTGCAAGAGCGGTAATAACTCTCTCTTCCAGTTCCTTCTTGGAACGTAAATGCTTCTCCTCATCAGGAACATACCATGCATAACCAAGAGCACCCATGGTACGGGGTACGATGGTAATCTTCTGAATCGGATCCGTATTCTTCTGTAGAGCAGAGGCAAGAGCGTGTCCAATCTCATGATAGGAGACAATCTTCTTCTCTTCCTTACTCATAACACGGTCCTTCTTCTCCTTACCCATCATAACCACTTCGATGGATTCCAAAAGGTCCTTCTGGTTCACGGCTTCTCTGCCGTTCTTAACTGCATTGATTGCAGCCTCATTAACCATGTTGGCAAGATCGGAACCAACAGCACCTGAAGTTGCCAGTGCAATCTCATTGAAATCAACGGTATCATCTAAAAGTACGTCCTTGGAATGGACCTTAAGCGTCTCAAGTCTTCCCTTGAGATCGGGCTTATCCACAATAATTCTTCTATCGAATCGACCGGGTCTTAATAACGCCTTATCCAGAATCTCCGGTCTGTTGGTAGCTGCCAGAATCAGAATACCCTTGGAGGTATCGAAACCATCCATTTCAGCAAGCAGCTGATTCAGGGTCTGTTCTCTCTCGTCGTTGCCACCACCGTATCTGCTGTCACGGCTCTTACCGATGGCATCAATCTCATCGATAAATACAATACAAGGTGCATTCTTCTGGGCATCCTTAAACAAATCTCTCACTCGGGATGCGCCCACACCAACGTACATTTCTACGAAATCGGAACCTGCCAGTGAGAAAAACGGAACATGTGCCTCACCTGCAACTGCCTTGGCAAGAAGGGTCTTACCAGTTCCAGGAGGTCCTACCAAAAGCGCTCCCTTAG
>JAZLHG010000095.1:0-4980 GCA_045616705.1 Lachnospiraceae bacterium
CGTTCCGTTGGTGTATTATAAAGGTTATGCTGCAGAACTGACTGCAGAGGGAAGAAAGAGTACGGTGCCTGTCACCGTGGGAACCAATGGCGTGTGCCGCGTGAACTTAAATGGTCAGAGTGGCCATTTGAGAGTGTATTACAAAGGAACAACGGTGCAGATGGTTGCAAATATCATTTCTGCCCTGACAATACTTGGATTAATGGTGTTATATGGAATACGTAAGAGAAAAATTCCTAATACTGACAATTCTGCTGCTTAGTCTGTGTGGCTGTGGCAATGAGGTTGTATATCATGACCCGGAACCACTTAATTCCATTGAGGAAGCCTGGGCGGAGGTATATGCCGGAGAGGATGCAGTAGACTCTAGCGGAGTGACGGAAGAGATAGATGAGTCAGGTTCCACTGCTGCTCCGGTGTCATTGTCGAAGGAAGAATATATTCGCTTATATGAAGCTGCAAGCAGTCGGGATGTAGCCACGGAAGAGGAACTGGCAAGAAGAATTATCGCCCGTGAACTTACAGGCAATGTCGGTGAAGGGGACGCTACGGGTTGTAAGGAGGAACTTACCAGACTTCAGAAACTACTGGAGCCTGGGTATACGGCCATAACGAAGACGGATGAGAAGGTTTTTGCATCAGCCTGGTTATATAAGGTCACAGGAGACAGTTCTTATCGGAAGGACCTTGAAGCGATATTGAGAGAACAGGCAGAGTCAGAGAACGGCGTAATCTGTGCGCCGGAAGAACATCCCCTCTTCTTCTATGGGCTGGTGGCATACCTTAGGACAGAGCACAAAACCGATTATGAGCTAAGCGGTCTTGCTATGGCAGGTCTGTTCGACCGGGCAATTGAACTGAGTAAGCACTACGAAGAGGACCTTGAACGGCTCTGTTCCTATGAGGATTGTAAAGCACGTTCGGAACGAGATGCAGAGCTACTGTTAATTGCGAATGCGGTAAGTATGAGCATTGATTATGTCAGAGCGGCAGAGTATTATTTGGCAATTTGTGAGCAGCCGGAGTCAGAGACGGCATTAGCATTAATGATAAAAGTAAAGTGAGGAGAGAAGTATGAAAGTTGTAGTATTAGCAGGAGGAATCAGTACAGAGAGAGATGTATCCTTAATGAGCGGCTCTAAGGTTTATTACGCACTGAAGGAGAGAGGACATCAGGTCATTCTGCTGGATGTGTATCTGGGATATGAAGGGAACCCGGAGAATGTATTTGATTTGGATGTTGACTGGGCAGAGCAGGTGGCTCCCATTGCAACAGAGGCACCGGATTTAAATACGGTCAAAGCAATGCGTAAGGATGGTGGCAAGACCATGTTTGGCCCCAATGTACTTACGATTTGCCAGAATGCAGACATTGTATTTATGGGTCTTCACGGAGACTGTGGTGAGAATGGTAAGGTGCAGGGTACCTTTGATCTCTATGGAATTAAATATACCGGAACCGATCCGTTAAGTTCGGCACTGGCTATGGATAAGTATTTAACCAAGCAGTTGTTCAAAACAGGTGGTGTAAGAACCCCTTATGCATATATTCTGGGCAGCTCGGAAGATCCGAAGACCCTGAAGTTCCCTTGTGTTGTCAAGGTATGCTCCGGCGGTTCCAGTATCGGCGTGTATATTGCACACAATCAGGAAGAGTATGAGGAGGCAGTGAAGGGCGCATATGAATACGAGTCTGTTGTCCTGGTGGAGGAATTCATCAAAGGCCGTGAACTCACCATTGCGGTTGTAGAGGGTAAGCCCCTTCCGCCGGTTGAAATTATTCCCAATGTGGGATTCTATGATTATAAGAATAAATATCAGGCAGGAAGCACAACGGAGATTTGTCCTGCAGAGATTACAGAAGAACAGCTTACGAAACTTCAGGAGGCAGCAGTTTTAGCATATCGCCTGTTAAGAATTAAGACCTATGCCAGAATCGACTTTATCCTGGGTGAAGATGGTGAGTTCTACTGCCTGGAAGCCAATACGCTGCCGGGTATGACTCCTACCAGTCTGGTACCTCAGGAGGCCGCAGCAATCGGCAAGAACTTTGGCGAGTTATGTGAGTGGATTATTGAGATTTCCCTTAGGAAGTACGAGGAATAAGAAGGAATCATGAAGGGTTTAACAATTAATCAAATTGCAGCCGCCGTTGGCGGAAAATCATACAAATACGGAGATGTGGATCCTGCTGCAACCGCAACCTGCGTTGTAACCGATTCCCGCAAAGCAGAAAAGGGAGGCGTATTCATTGCCACAAGAGGCGCCAAGGTTGACGGACACTCATTCATTCCTGCTATGTGGGATTTGGGAGTGCTCTGTGTGATCTGTGAAGAAGAACTGGCCGAATCTTCCTTTATACCGGAGGGTGTAAAGGGTAGCTACATTGTTGTTGAGGATAGCTTCAAGGCACTGAAAGATTTAGCGGTATATTATCGTGGTCTGTGCAGTGCGGTATACGTGGGAATTACCGGATCGGTTGGCAAAACCAGCACCAAGGAAATGGTGGCTTCCGTACTGGCACGTAAATTCAGAGTACGTAAGACCCAGGGGAACTTCAACAATGAAATCGGTGTGCCTTTAACACTGCTTACCGTACAGGATGAGGACGAAGTTGCGGTAGTGGAGATGGGAATCAGCGATTTCGGAGAGATGAGCAGATTGACTGCCATGGCCAGACCCGACCACTGCATTATTACCAATATCGGCCCCTGCCATTTGGAATTCCTTCATGATCTGGACGGCGTACTCAAGGCCAAAACAGAGATCTTCGAAGGAAGAAATCCGGAGGGTGTGGTAATCCTTAACGGCAATGATGAGAAACTTCGAACCGTAACGGATGTGAACGGAACGAAACCTATCTATGTAGGAATTAGTAAGGAAGGAATTCGTAAAGAAAATGTGGAGAACGATATCCATGGAATCGTTCTTGAGAATAAAGGTTTAGAAGGAACGGTATGCAGAATCTGTACGCCGGCAGGAGAATTTGATGTGCATGTGCCGCTGCCGGGAATCCATCATGTGGATAACGCGTTGGTTGCAACGGCTATTGGCCTTGAACTGGGAATGAGTCTTCAGGAGATTGAGAAGGGTATTGAAGAGGTGAAGCCCCTTGCAGGCCGCTCCAATCTGATTCATGGCGAGAAATATCTGCTGGTAGATGATTGCTACAATGCCAATCCCAAGGCAATGCGTTCAGCTCTTGATCTGATTACCCTTGCGTTAGGTCGTAAGGTTGCCATTCTTGGAGATATGTTCGAACTTGGCGAGAATTCTGATGAAATGCATGCTTCCGTAGGTGAATATGCTGTAGGGAAGACCGATGTACTGATTTGCTGTGGAAGTCTCTCTAAGAATATGTATGAGAAAGCATCATCTCAAATGGAGAACGTGTACTATTTTGCAACCCTTGCGGAGATGCTTGAGGGGTTGTCTGATATTCTGGTGGAAGGCGATAATATCATTATCAAAGCATCCCATGGAATGGGATTTGCCAAAGTGGTAGAAGAACTGAGTAAATGAAACTGAGAATACGTATCATATGTGGCATCTTGATGTTGCTCTGTCTGTCGGGATGCGGACAATCAAATGATGTGAACACTGCCGGTGAAAACGTGCAGACAGAAGAGCCTGCAGGAAGATACTCCGACGAAGTAGATGCGTCTGCGGAACGGGAGAAAGAAGTTCTGGCAGTGCCGGAAGTGACGGCGTATTCGGAACGCGAACTGACACTACCTGATCCCGTAATGGAAGCGGCAGATCAGAGTGTCACTGTGATGATTTATATGATCGGCTCTGACCTGGAATCCAAAAGTGGAGCAGCAACCAAGGATATGGAGGAAATGCTTCAGAGCGGTGTTGACCTGACAAAGGTGAACCTGCTTCTCTATACCGGTGGCTGTGAGCAATGGCAGAGCGATATTGACGGAGAACACAACTGTATTTATCAATTAACAGAAGGCGGTCTCGTGAAGCTGATGGAATATAACTGTCAGTCCATGGGTGATGCGGCCTGTCTGTCAACATTTCTGAAATGGACAACAAATAACTATCAAACGGACAGCTATAACCTGATTCTGTGGGACCATGGAAATGGCCCGGTTATGGGTTATGGTAAGGACCGACTCTTTGATGGGGATGCCATGGATCTTGGAGAACTTGGCGTAGCCCTATCAGATTCCCCCTTTAACAAGGACAATAAACTGGGATTCATTGGATTTGATGCGTGCCTGATGTCATCAGCAGAACTGGCATGCACCGTAGGAGACTATGCAGATTACCTGGTGGCCTCTCAGGAAGTGGAACCCAACTTTGGATGGAATTACAGCTTCCTTAAGGATTGCGGTAAGATTACCAATAAGTCCCTGGCGCAGCAGGCAGTATATTGCTATATCACAGCCTGTGATCAGTACTTTGCAGAAAATGAGAACTTCTGTAATGATGTGACCATGGCCTGCATGGACTTAAGCTATGCGGATCAGCTTGAGGACAGTATTAATACTTTATTTGAACGGGCCCAGAACGATGTGAGCGGTGCTTATAACAAGCTGGCTCTACAGCGTTATCATGCCAGATCTTTTGGACGGGCAACCACAGGCTCTGAGTATGACTTGGTTGACTTAAGCAGTCTGATGGATAGCATGTCTGAGAAGTATGCATCTTCTGTTTCTGCAGTACAGTCGATAATTCAGAAGATGGTATTTTATAGTGGTCATAACACAACGGAATGTTGTGGAATGAGCATCTATTATCCCTACTTTAACAAGCGATTTTATGAATCATCCTGGAGAGACAGCTATCGCAAGTTAAATCAATTTCCATCCTATCAGACCTATCTGAACCGCTTCGAGCAAATCTGGCTGGGAACAGATATGATGGCCTTATTTACAGAACCGCTAATGCCGGAAGAGTTCACTCCCGGAACCTATTCCATTACGCTGACAGAGGAGCAGATGGAATGCTACCTTAACGCCGGCTACT
>JAZLHG010000096.1:0-3780 GCA_045616705.1 Lachnospiraceae bacterium
TTTATCATATTACACCGGCGCATTCTATGCCTGCGTATAGTACGGTGTTAGGATATTCGATTTTAATTATCAAAGAAGCAATCACAGGTATTTTGATTGGATTTGCCGCAAATATCTGTACTTATATTGTTCAGTTTGCCGGAAGAGTGGCAGATATGGAAGTCGGCCTTTCCATGGTCCAGTTGATGGATCCCATGACGAGAGAATCTACCGGTTTTACGGGTACCATTTATCAATATGGTATTATGCTGGTTATGCTGGTTTCTAATCTGCACCATTTTTTTATACGGGCTATTATTGAGACCTACACGCTGATACCGGTTGGAAGAACAAATTTTCATAGTGATAATCTGGTGACGACAATAGGTACATTCCTTGCGGACTATGTATTGATTGCGTTTCAGATTTGCCTGCCGGTTGTAGCTTCAATTATGATTTTAAATGCTGTTTTGGGCATACTTGCCAAGTCGGCACCACAGATTAATATGTTTTCAGTGGGCGTCCAAATTAAGATTTTGGTGGGGCTAACAATTTTATTTGTATCTATAGGTGTATTGCCCAGCTTATCTGAATTTATATTTAGAGAAATGAAAGTAATGGTGACAGCAATTGTTCATTCCCTAACCTAAATGGGGAAATAAAGGGGTGACAAAATAATGGAAGATTTACTGCTTTTGCAATATGACTTGCAGTTATTTGCAAAAGACGGACCCGGTGGTGAGAAAACAGAACCGGCCACAGAGAAAAAATTAAGTGATGCACGTAAAGAGGGACAGGTTGCCAAAAGTAGAGAAATCAGTACGGCAATCGGTCTTGTTGCGCTGTTTGTAGGACTTAAAATCTGGGCAGGCCAAATGGGCATCCAGTTTATTGAGAACTTTAGTTATATCTATAAGCTGTTTCCGACATTCGTGAAGATGATAAACGGAGAGGTTCAGGCAAAAGATTTTTGTATTCTGTTAAATGAAATGTTGCTTCGGCTGTTACTGATTGTTTTGCCGTTATTTATGCTGGCACTGATTGCCGGATTTATTGCTGAAATTGTACAGGTAAAGTGGAAGCCGACAGCGAAACCTCTTAAGCCTAAGGGGTCTAAACTTAACCCAATAAAAGGATTTAAGAAGATTTTTTCTAAGGAGAAATTATTTGATTTACTGAAATCAGTAGTGAAGTTGGGGCTGATTTTCTATGTAGTATATTCAACCCTTGAAGAGAGTCTTCCCAAGCTGTTTCTTCTATATGATATGAAGCTAATCGATGCAATCGGACTGTTTGGAGGTATGGCGATTGACCTTGGTCTTAAGATATCACTGTTTTATCTGATTATCGGATTCGCTGATTACGCATATCAGAAATGGAAGTTCAAAGAAGATATGAAGATGACCAAACAGGAAGTTAAGGATGAATGGAAGAATGCAGAAGGAGATCCTCAGATTAAGAGCAAGCAGAGGGCAAGAATGCAGGAAGCCAGCAGACGTCGAATGATGGCTGCAGTTCCACAGGCCGATGTAGTTATCACGAACCCTACTCATTTTGCGGTGGCATTAAAATATGATCCCGAGGTGTTTGAAGCTCCTTGCGTGTTGGCTAAAGGTGAAGACTTTCTTGCAATGCGTATCAAAGAGGAAGCAAAAACTTATAATATTGAGATGGTGGAGAATAAACCTCTTGCCAGAATGCTTTATTATAACGTAGATATAGGTGCGCAGATTCCGCCCGAGTTATATCAGACAGTAGCGGAAATTCTGGCAATGATTTATAACAAGAGAAATCTTGCTTGAATCAGTTAGGTGGGAGATTAGATTACCTAACTAATCTGTTTAATGAATAGAAAGGAGGCAAAAGATGAAATTTAACAGAGCCGATCTTGGCGTTGCAACTTACCTGCTTGCAGCTGTTGTGTTCTTGATTATCCCCATTCCGTCCGGAATGCTGGATGTTATGCTGGCTATTAATATGTCAGTAGCTTTTGCAATCCTTTTTAATGCGATGTTTTCCAAGGAAGTATTGGACATGTCCTTCTTCCCGACCATTCTGTTGTTCACAACCATTTTTAGAATTTCATTGAACGTATCATCAACCAGACTGATTCTGTCCAGTGGTTCTCCCGGTAACGTGGTTGAGACTTTTGGTAACTTCGTTGGTGGCGGTGATTTGATTATCGGTACCATTGTATTTATTATTCTGATTATCATTCAGTTTATGGTAATCAATAAAGGTTCTGAGCGAGTAGCAGAAGTAACTGCAAGATTTACACTGGACGCTATGCCCGGTAAGCAGATGGCAATTGATGCCGACCTGAATACCGGTGCAATCAATGACGAGGAGGCCAAGCTTCGAAGAGATAAGATTCAGCAGGAAGCCAGCTTCTTCGGTAGCATGGATGGTGCGGTTAAGTATGTAAAAGGAGATGCTACTGCGGGCCTGATTATTACGGCGGTTAATATTATTGGCGGTATCGCAATGGGTGTTCTTCGAGGCGGAATGGATTTCTCCGGTGCACTTCAGAAATATGCGATTCTGACAATTGGTGACGGCCTTGTCAGCCAGATTCCGTCCCTGCTTATTTCATTGTCAACAGGTATTTTGGTTACAAAAGGATCCAAGGAAGCCGATTTTGGCCGTGTTCTTGTGAGCCAGTTGTTTGGTATTCCCAAGGTCCTGTATTTTGTGGGTGGAACCATTTGTTTCCTGGGTGTATTTACACCGCTTAATCCGGTGCTGTTTCTTGCATTAGGTCTCACTTTTATCATTGTTGCTCGTATTATTGCAAATAGCATTGAAGTTAGCAAAGTAGAAGGCGAAATTGATGAGGACGAAACGGCTGCCGATGAGATTCGTAAGCCGGAGAATGTGGTGTCACTTTTGCAGGTGGATCCTATTGAACTGGAATTCGGCTACGGAATCATTCCTTTGGCTGATGTGAACCAGGGCGGTGATTTACTTGACCGAGTTGTTATGATTCGTAGGCAAATTGCGCTGGAACTTGGTACTGTGGTACCTATTATTCGTCTTCGTGATAACATTCAGCTCAATCCGAATCAATATATCATTAAAATAAAAGGCATTCAGGTATCTGAAGGTGAAATTCTGTTTGATCATTATATGGCCATGAATCCGGGATTTGTAGAAGAAGAAATTTCAGGAATTCCTACCTTTGAACCTTCATTCCATTTGCCCGCCATCTGGATTACTGAGACCCAACGTGAGCGTGCAGAGTCTCTTGGATATACGGTAGTTGATCCTCCTTCTATTATTGCAACACACTTAACAGAAATCATTAAGCAGTATATTGCGGAATTGCTGTCCAGACAGGATGTACAGAATCTCGTTAATAATATTAAAGAGACAAATCCGTCACTTGTTGATGAGTTAACTCCGAAATTACTTGGTCTTGGTGAGATTCAGAAGGTATTGCAGAATCTTCTTAGAGAGGGAATTTCTATTCGAGATCTGTTGACTATTTTTGAAACACTTGCTGACCATTCTCCGGTTACCAGAGACACCGATGTGTTGACAGAGTACGTCAGACAATCTCTTAAGAGAGCAATTTCCGCCAAGTATTTTCCTGCTAATGAAGCAACCAGTGTAGTAACGCTGGATCCTCGTATTGAACAGGAAATTATGGGTAGCGTGAAACAGACAGAACAGGGTGCGTATTTAACATTAGATCCGGAGAGAACCAAAGCTATTATTAAGTCTGTAGAGACCGAAATTGCCAAGCTTGAGAACTTAGGTAAGAGTCCCATAATTATTACTTCGCCTATTGTGCGTATGTAT
>JAZLHG010000097.1:0-2922 GCA_045616705.1 Lachnospiraceae bacterium
TGAGTATCTTTTCGGTGTTATATAACATTATGGGCGCCTTTAGGACCCATTCCCTTGCCTCTCTGCCGGGAGTAGTAAACGGCATTGTGTTCTCTATTGTAATAGCCATCATTGCCCGTCAGCTACGTCTTTTAGAAAAGGAGAATAATACTGATTACGTTACCGGATTGTTCAATATGCGCGGATTTCTGCATGTTATGGAGACGAGATTTAAAGACAAGCAGCCTACCTCGCTGATTTATTTCCGTGTCGGGAATTTCCGTGTAATAAATGATGATTTGGGCCATGAGGTAGGCAATGAACTGCTTAGACTGCTTAGTGAACGTATTGTCAACGTTGTTGGTAAGAGAGGAACCGTATGTAAGACAGGTGGTACAGAGTTTGCGGTGATTATTGATCGTAAGGAAGACGAAATCAAGCTCTGTGAGGAAGTGTTTGATATTGTATCAGAACGATTCGAAATCCCAATGGGCAATGTGAGTGTGAATTGTTATCCGGAATTGTATGCGGGTGTGGCCAAGTACCCTGATGATACAGATGATTTGCAGACACTGGTGAAGTATGTGGATATTGCATTGTTCCATGCATCCAAGATGGGTTCCGGTAATATCTTTATGTTTAACCAGGAGATTAAGGATCAGATTTTCAGACAGGCAGCAGTGGAGAACGTTGTTAAGGAGTGTCTTGAGAATGATTACTTCTATTTGGTATACCAGCCTCAGTATGATATTCAGGACGGCTCTCTTCGCGGATTTGAGACGCTGATTCGTATTAAGAGTCCCGGAGATACTTCGGTTGGACCGGGAGAGTTTATTGCGGTGGCTGAGAAGTCAGATTTGATTCTGAAGATTGATGACTATGTTCTGAGAAGAGCAATGGAAGAATTTGCTGATGAGTTCAACAATATTACGAACCCGGTAACACTGTCCATCAATGTATCGGCCAATAGTATGGCGAGAGAAGATTTTGCGGACAGGATGGAGATTCTTCTTGGGCAAACCGGATTCCCGGCGCATTGTCTGGAATTGGAGATTACAGAGTATTCCTTCGCTGAATCTCAGGAACATACGATTAAGAATATCGAGCAGCTTAAGAAACTGGGCATTAAGATTGCACTTGATGACTTCGGTACAGGCTATACGTCGTTAGCACAGCTCATTCATTTGCCGATCGATTTGCTGAAGATTGATAAGAGCCTGGTTGATAATATTGAATCCGATGCTTTGAATCGTGACTTTATCAGTGCAGTGATTTATATGGGACATTTGATGGAATGTGATGTAATTTCAGAAGGTGTTGAGAACCAGGAACAAATTGAGCTGCTTAAAGAACAGAATTGTGACTATGGTCAGGGATTTGTTCTAAATCGTCCGCTTCAGTATGAGGTGGCTATGAGAATTCTGAAGCAACAGGGCTAATCGGAATTCGTAGAGGGCACAGGAAGTTATCGATTCCTTGCCATAAGGACTCTGCCATTGTCCTTGAGCCATTTCTCGCAGGATTTGTAATCAGGAAGTATACTCTGCACGAGGGACCAGAATCGAGGGGAATGATTCATCTCCAGTCTGTGACAGAGTTCGTGAACAACTATATAATCGATGATTTCAGGGGGAGTTAGCATGAGCAGGCAATTGAAATTTAAATTGCCAATACTTGAGCAACTTCCCCATCGTGTTTTCTGGTTGCGGATGGTAATACGACCATAGGATACTTGTAGAATAGAAGCATAGTAGGCCACCCTGCCAGGAATATAGGCAAGTGCTTGATTGGCCAGTTCATGAAGCTCAGAGGAAGAAAGCGGCGCAATATTGCTGCACTCCTGTTTAGCACGTTCCATTTTATTCAGATTACGAACAATCCAGGGCATTTTCTCTTCTACGAACTGACGAATCTGCCGTTCACTTACCCTGAGTGGTGCGCGAACAATTACTTTGGCATCGGCACTAATCTCAAGGCTAAGCGTTTTACGTCTGCTTCTAATGATTTCGATATTTAGTCCCTGACTCATAACGTCTCCTATTGGCTAGTTCTGATTCTTCTCCGGGAACTGAGCCAGAATAACAGCTGCGAATACGAGAATACAGCCCATCAGTTCACGACCCTGCAAGTGCTCACTGAGAATAAGCCAGCCGGCCAAAGCGGCAAATACGGACTCAAGACTCATGACAATTGTTGCAACTGCAGGTTCGGCATATTTCTGACCAACCATTTGTAATGTGTATGCAATACCACTGGAGCAGATACCTGCATAGCAAATGGGAATCGCGGCACCCAGGATATCGTTCCATACAGGTGTTTCAAATGCGAACATACAGATTAAGGACAGAATCGACACGACAACGAACTGAATACAGGATACCTTGATGGTATCAACTGTACCAAAGCGATCAACAACAAGAATATAGATTGCAAATCCAACTGCACAGAGCAGGATCATAACGTCACCTAAGTAGAAACCGGATAAGCCGCCGGATAAGCAGAGCAGATAGGTTCCACTCATACAGATGATAGTTGCCAGAATGATAATAGGTCTAAAACGTTTGCTTTTAATTACTTCATAGAGTGCAACCAGAATAACATATACGGCAGTCAGGAATCCGGCACGTCCGGAGGATGCAGTCCCTTCCGGATAGAACTGAATACCGAACTGCTGCAAATTGGAAGCTACAAATAAGGGAATACCGCAGAGAATACCACTGATTAGAATCTGTTTGGTGAACAGGGGTGGCTTTACTTCACTTTTGCGATTGGTTACTCCGTCTCGAAGTAAAATAAACAGAAATAGAAATACGCTTGCAAGCACGGACCTGGTTGCGGTGAAGGTGAATGCATCAACGGTTCCGGATGCAGAGGTCTGTGCAACAAATGCGACTCCCCAAATTAGGGCCGTCAACAGTAGAATTAGGGTTCCTTTTAAATTTC
>JAZLHG010000098.1:0-4204 GCA_045616705.1 Lachnospiraceae bacterium
CCAGGTCATGGGCGGCATCAATGACATCGTTACTGATTCTTGCAAGTGCATTGTAAATGGGTAATACCATAAATGGCAGGAAATTATATACCATACCAAGAACAATGGCATAAGGGGTATTGATAATATTAATGTTAGGCAGATTGAGAAAACTGAGAACCATATTGATTACACCGTTTTTCTCTAACAGTGTCTGCCAGGCAAGTGTCCTTAACAGGAAATTCATCCACATTGGAAGAATAAAAATAAAAATCATAAACCCAGTGCTTTTGATTTTGGAAGATACCAGAATCATGGACAGAGGATAAGCAAGCAATATGCAGATGATGGTGGATATTAAGGACAGAAGAACGGAAATCCCAAGAGCCTTTATATTCTCACTGTCTGCAATTGCTAAAACGTTCTGGAAAGTAAATCCAAGGGCCTTATTCGTAAAACCATAGAAGAGAATCATGCATAGTGGAATGACGATAAAGCCTATGGACCAAATGAGGTATGGTCCTGCAAGCAGGCTTTTTCTATTCTTCAACACCAATAGCCTCCTCATCTTCAGATTCAGGTTTATGCATGGTCTGGATATTAAATGGATCGACTTTGATACCAACTTCAGTTCCTACCGGGAACATGGAAGTGGACTGTACAAGCCATTCATGACCACCGGCCATAACTTCCATTTCGTAGTGAACACCCTTAAAAATCACGTGGGATACAACACCCTGGAGAGTACCTTCGGAAGGTTTCACCAATTCAACGTCTTCCGGACGGATGACAACGTCTACCGGCTTATTCTTACCGAATCCGGCATCGGTGCTTTTAAACTTAGCACCAAGAATATCAACCAGATAGTCATCAATCATAGTAGCGGAGATAATATTACTATCTCCGATAAAGTCGGCAACGAAAGCATTTTCAGGCTCGTTGTAGATTTTTTCCGGAGTACCGATCTGCTGAATATAACCCTGGTTCATAACCACGATGGTATCTGACATGGTAAGGGCTTCTTCCTGATCATGTGTTACATAGATGAAAGTAATTCCCAACTCGTTTTTGAGACGAATCAGTTCGTACTGCATGTCCTGCCTAAGTTTTAAATCCAAAGCTCCCAAAGGCTCATCTAATAGAAGCACCTTGGGTTCGTTTACAATCGCCCTTGCAATGGCGATACGCTGCTGTTGACCACCGGAGAGAGAATCAGGCATTCTGTTCTCAAATCCATCCAGATTAACAAGTTTTAATGCATATTTGATTTTGTCATCGATATATGACTTGGGTTTGTTCTTAATTTTAAGACCGAAAGCAATATTCTCGGCAATGGTCATATGGGTAAACAGTGCGTATTTCTGGAATACGGTATTTACCTGTCGCTTGTTGGGACGAAGGTCCGTAATGTCGGTACCATCAAAAATGACATTACCCTTATCTGGAGTCTCGAAACCACCAATGATTCTAAGCGTGGTGGTTTTGCCACAGCCACTGGGACCTAAAAGCGTAACAAACTCATTTTCTCGGATGTATAGATTTAAATCATCAAGTACCATCTGTGAACCAAATGATTTGGAAATATGATTTAATTCGATTAACTTACGATCTTCCATAGTGACCTCCTAAAAACTTGGTGGTGTGCTAACCCAGATTAATGTAGCACCGGTTTTATTGTCAGCGGAAATATAATGTTTGGCACTGGGGGTAAAGTAGAAAGATTCTCCTTTTTTGGCCCTGTAAGTGTAGTTGCCTAAAGTGATTTTGATACTGCCTGCCAGCACATAACCGAATTCTTCGCCTTCATGTGGCAAATCAGGATAAGTACTTCCGCCGGGGCTTAACGTGAGACGAATAGGCTCCATGGCATTTTTCTGCGCGTTAGGAATAATCCATTCAATTTTATTATTCAGTTCCGTGTCGATTTTTTCGAAATAATCGTTGTCATGGAACACAATTTGTTCCTTGCTGTCGGTAGCAAAAAAACTACCGGGATCGGTGCCGAGAACCTGAAGAATATCAACCAGAGTTGCAATACTGGGTGATGTGAGATCTCGTTCGATTTGCGATATAAAACCTTTGGACAGTTCAGATCTGTCTGCAAGTTCTTCTTGGGTTAGACCTTTTTGAATTCGTAAGGCCTTAATCTTAGGACCGATTTTCATAAATGTTCCCCCCAAATATCTGATAGGTCAAAATATTAAACTCAAAGTTTACTATTTCTAAACAGCAATATAAATTATACACGTATCTATGTAAAAGTCAACGCAATTATGATATACTAAATAAAGTTATTTTTAGACAGGAGTAATACCTATGGAAAATAAATATGTAGCATATGTTTCTTCCTATACAAAGGGCAGTAACAAGGGAATCAGAATTTTTGATGTGGACATGAAGAAAGGCCGTCTTACCGAGAGAAGCGAGGTGACGATTACCAACTCTTCCTATGTGACGATCTCACATAATCAGAAATATCTTTATTCGATTACCGATTTGGGTGTTGAGTCTTTTAAGATTCTTAAGAACGGCGGAATTAAATCCATTAATACAGCCAGCATCAACGGTATGAGAGGCTGTTATCTCTCTACAGATTATGAGGACAAGTTTTTATTTGTTGCCGGATACCATGACGGTAAGATTACCGCATTAAGACTGAATAAGGATGGCTCTGTAGGTGAAATTTGCGATGAGATCTTCCATCAGGGAATCGGTACGATTATTGACCGTAATTACACGCCTCATGTCAGCTGTGTGAAGATGACAAGAGATAATAAATATTTGTGTGCCGCAGATATGGGTATTGACCATATTAAGGTCTATAAACTGAATCATGATAATGGAACATTAAAGCTTGTTGATACGGTAAGGTGTGAGCAGAATAGCGCCCCCAGACTGATTAAATTCCGTAAGGATGGTAAGTTTGCGTATGTTCTTAATGAACTTCATTATTGCATTGAGGTTTATCAGTATTCGGAGGTAAACGGTTATCCGCAGTTTGATAAGATTCAGTCTATTCCTACCGTAAATGATTATCACACGCAGGCAACAGCGGCCTTTGCACTTAAGTTTTCATCGGATTTCAAATACTTATTCTGTTCCAATGTGGGAGATAATTCAATCGGAGCGTTTAAGATTGATGAGAAGACCGGCATGCTTGAGAAGAGATTTGTGCTTCCTGTCAGTGGAGATTATCCTAAGGATTTGGCTATTTTCCCTGATACGAAACACCTTGTCAGCCTGAATCATGAGTCCAATACTATGACATTCTTTAATCTTGATATGAAGAAGAACCTGATTGTCATGAATGGACCAATCATGAAATTGCCTAGTGGTAACTGTATTATCATGAAACAGATTGAGAGTGAATAAGCACAATCATTATGAAGAAACAGGATTATAGTAAGTTCGTTATTTTTGCTGAACTCATGATTTGTGCTGCGGTGATTATACTATATTGTTTCAGAGATGATCGGCGTGAAGCCGTTGATTCAACAGATATGTTGGTTGAGGACTTTCGTAATATGGGAGAGACTCCCACTGAGACCGGAGATATTGCTTCTTTTATAGAGAAATATGCCTCTGAACGGAATCAGGGTGTACAGACCAGTGAAACATCAACTCCAAATAATCAGAACAATCCTGCGGAAGAAGATAAGCCTTCCGGGGAAGAGGTGGGTGAGCAACAGCGCAAGCCGGACAATCACTTTTGGGAGAGAGAAGCAGCGAAGAATGATTGGAGACTGATTCTTGTCAATAAACAGAATTATATTCCCCAAGATTATTCACTGAACCTGGTAAGCGTTAATGGCGGAATGCAGGTGGATGAGAGAATTGCAGAGCCTCTTGCAAATCTGTTAGCCGGTGCGAGGGATGATGGAATATCATTAATGATTGTCAGTGCATATCGTTCGGAAGCTCACCAGACAAGGCTATTTCAGAACAAAATCAAGAAATATCTGCATCAGGGAATGTCCTATATGGATGCTTATGCGACAGCGTCCTTCTCCGTTACGGTGCCGGGAAGCAGTGAGCATCAAATTGGTCTGGCGCTGGATATCGTAACATCCGGTCATACTTCACTAAATGAGGACTTTGGTAGAACCTCGGCCGGAATCTGGCTTAGGGAGCATGCGCCTGAGTATGGATTTATTTTGAGATATCCTAAGGGTAAGGAACAGATTACAGGTATTACCTATGAACCATGGCATTTCAGATATGTAGG
>JAZLHG010000099.1:0-2680 GCA_045616705.1 Lachnospiraceae bacterium
GAGCTTGACCTTGATGGATATGCAATAGGAGGACTGGCCGTAGGTGAGACCCACGAGGAAATGTATCACATTATTGAGTCTGTGGAACCGTATCTTCCGAAGAATAAGCCTACTTACCTGATGGGGGTTGGTACACCGGCAAATATTCTAGAGGGCGTAGAGCGAGGCGTAGATTTCTTCGATTGTGTATATCCGTGCCGAAATGGTCGTCATGGACACCTCTATACCAGATTTGGTAAGATTAATTTGTTTAACGCCAAATATGAAAAGGACATGCGTCCTATAGAAGAGGGGTGTCAATGCCCTACATGCAGAACATACTCAAGGGCCTATATCAGACATTTACTAAAAGCCAAAGAAATGTTAGGTATGAGACTGTGTGTACTGCATAATTTATACTTCTATAATAATATGATGGAAGAAATTCGCACAGCATTGGAAGAACACCGATTCGGAGCCTATAAGAAGAGTATGCTTGACTCCATGAACAGCGGAGAAGAATAAATATGCAATCGGTATGCATTTAGAATTGTGATAAAATGCTTGATGATACAGTATTTTTTGTGTATCATGAAACAAGAGTTTTGCAAGATGGATTTATAATTAGGAGGAATAATAAATGAATACAGTTTTATTAGCTGCTGAACAGCCCGGAGGAATTATGGGAACCTTAACAATGGTACTCCCTCTTGTTATTATTTTTGTAGCGATGTATTTCATGGTAATCAAGCCGCAGAAGAAAGAGCAGAACAGAATTAAGAATATGCTCGCTGAGTTAGAACCCGGCGACAGCGTTCTTACATCCAGTGGTTTCTATGGTGTTGTACTTGACGTTGATGACGACACTGTTGTTGTTGAGTTCGGTAACAACAAGAACTGCAGAATTCCGATGCAGAAGTCAGCCATTGTTCAGATTGAGAAGCCGGGAGCTGAAGCTTAATCAGATACCGGTAATTTAAGATGTCCTTCGGGGCATCTTAAATTATATATATGAATCATTACTCGAGGAGGAGATTGTGATGAGATTTAATATTGCATGCATTCCCGGTGACGGAATTGGACCGGAAATTGTCACAGAAGCTAAAAAGGTACTTGATAAGGTAGCAGAGAAGTACGGACATGAATTCATCTATGATGATTTACTGATGGGTGGAGCCAGCATAGATGTTCATGGTGTGCCCCTTACAGAGGATACCGTTAACAGAGCCAAAGCTGCTGATGCAGTGCTGATGGGCTCTATCGGTGGTAATACCTCCACATCCCCCTGGTACAAACTTCCGCCTGAGAAGAGACCTGAGGCAGGACTACTTGCACTTAGAAAAGCGTTGAATCTGTTCGCAAATTTAAGACCGGCCAAATTATATGAAGAGTTATCCGATGCCTGTCCTTTGCGTGAGAGTATTATCGGAGATGGATTCGATATGATGATTATGCGTGAACTTACCGGTGGCTTATATTTTGGTGAGAGACATACAATAGAGGAGAATGGCGTGAAGAAGGCTGTTGATACTCTGTCCTACGATGAGAATGAGATTCGTCGAATTGCCATTAAGGGATTTGAAATTGCTAAGAAGCGTCGTAATAAGGTTACTAGTGTTGATAAGGCCAATGTGTTGGATTCTTCCAGATTGTGGAGAACTGTAGTTAATGAAGTTGCCAAAGATTATCCTGATGTTGAACTGGAACATATGCTGGTTGATAACTGTGCAATGCAGCTCGCCAGAGACCCGAAGCAGTTTGACGTAATCCTTACTGAGAATATGTTCGGAGACATTCTGTCGGATGAGGCAAGTATGGTTACAGGCTCTATCGGCATGTTATCCAGTGCCTCCTTAAATGATACCAGTTTCGGTCTATATGAGCCCAGTCATGGATCTGCACCTGATATTGCGGGACAGAATAAGGCCAATCCCATTGCCACAATTCTGTCAGCATCCATGTTGCTTCGTTTCTCCCTGGATTTGCAGGCAGAAGCTGACGCAATCGATAATGCGGTACAGCAGGTTCTTAAGGATAATTTTAGAACCGGCGATATTATGTCTGAAGGCTGTACTTTGGTTGGCACCGTGGAAATGGGCGACCTGATTGTTGAGAGAATTTAAGTTGAAGGAGAAAAATCATGAAGAGTGATGCAGTAAAAGTTGGAGCACAGCAGGCTCCTCACAGATCTCTGTTTAATGCACTGGGATTTACGAAGGAAGAAATGGAACGTCCTTTGGTAGGTATTGTAAGTTCTTACAATGAGATTGTTCCCGGACATATGAATATTGACAAAATCGTTAATGCAGTGAAGCAGGGTGTTGCCATGGCAGGCGGAACACCGGTAGTATTCCCTGCAATTGCGGTATGTGATGGTATTGCAATGGGACATGTAGGAATGAAATATTCCTTGGTTACCAGAGACCTGATTGCAGATTCGACAGAATGTATGGCAACAGCTCATCAGTTTGACGCATTGGTATGTGTTCCAAACTGTGATAAAAATGTTCCGGGTCTTTTAATGGCTGCAGCCAGAGTGAATGTTCCTACTGTATTTGTATCAGGCGGACCAATGCTCGCAGGTCATGTAAAGGGACAAAAGAGAAGTCTTTCTTCTATGTTTGAAGCAGTAGGTTCACATGCTGCAGGAACTATGACAGAAGAAGAAGTCAGAGAATTTGAAGAAAAGGTTTGTCCAACC
>JAZLHG010000100.1:0-5592 GCA_045616705.1 Lachnospiraceae bacterium
TGAGAACTATGTATATATGCCTCTTCACCTGATCCCGGAATCTACAGTATTTGTGAAAGCTTCCTACTATGTGGATGAGCTGAACTTAATTGAACAGGTCAGTAAGTCCCTGCCGGTAGGCTGGAAGTTATATGTGAAAGAACATCAGGCCATGCTTGGGGAACGAGGCCTTGATTTCTATAAAAAAGCCAGAGAACTTCACAATGTTCGTGTGGTTCAGGTGAACCACTATCAGGACCCCAAGCCCTGGATTATCAATGCCAAGGGCGTGGTAACCATTGTGGGAACTACGGCTTTTGAGGAAGCTTTGATGGGACGTAAGTCCATTATTTTCGGTGACGTGCCCTTTGAACTGATCGACGGTATCGACAGGGTACACAGTTTCGAAGAACTACCCGAACTGATTCGTAACTTCGGAGAGATTGATAATATTCATTCCTGTGCGGCTTATCTTGAGACCATTAAGGAGATTGGAGTGGAAATCGATCTGTTCTACTTAATGGACCAGGCAGACAAGGTTCTTGGTAAGAAAGCAGAAGAAGACGAGAAGTTCAGAGACCAAATCGAACGATTAAAATTATTCTATACAAAAGGCTACAGTCAGTACTGTAAGCAGAACGAGGTAAAATAACATGAGTACCATTATTGACAGGTTACGTGAAGACAAATTTGTTCTCATTGCGGAAATCGGCGTGAATTATTATGACATTGCCGTTAAGGAAGGTATTACTCCCCTTGAGGCAGCCAAATTAATGATTCGTGAGGCTCACGATGCAGGCATTCATGCAGTGAAATTCCAGACCTATAAGGCAGGAACACTGGCAGCCAAGGCATCTCCTTCTTACTGGGATACCACTGAGGAGCCTACCACTTCCCAGTACGAACTCTTTCAGAAATTCGACAGCTTCGGCTATCCGGAATATTTGGAACTGAAGGAGTACTCCGATGAAATCGGCATCGAATTCCTGTCCACAGCTTTTGACTTTGAAAGTGCAGATTATCTGGATGAACTGATGGAGGTTTATAAGATTTCTTCCTCCGATTTGTCCAACCTGCCGTTTATCAAATATCAGGCCCAGAAGAATAAACCCATGCTTCTGTCGGTAGGCGCTTCCAATTTGGAAGAGATTGAGGCAGCAGTAGATACGATTTCCTCTGAGAATGATAAAGAGCTGGTACTTCTTCACTGTGTGCTGGAATATCCCACACCCCTTGAAGACGCCAATCTTCTTAAGATTCTGTCCTTAAAGAGACAGTTCCCGGAATACTACATTGGTTATTCCGATCATACCAAGCCTACGGACAACTGTGATGTGATTAAGACTGCCTATAATCTGGGTGCACAGCTTGTGGAGAAACACTTCACACTGGATAAGACCTTAAAGGGCAATGATCATTATCATGCAATGGATCCTGATGATGCAAGGAAGATTCTTGCTGCAATCGAGGAACTGGATGTGATTCGCGGATGCAAAGACCTGGTATGCTTAGATACAGAGGGAGCGGCTCGTAAAAATGCCAGAAGATCCATTGTATCTAAAGGGGATATTAAGAAGGGTACTGTGATTACAGAAGAAATGCTTACTTATAAGCGCCCCGGAACCGGTATTGCACCTACAGAACTTCCCAGAATTGTAGGTCAGTACGCAGTATGTGACATCCCTGATGACACCATCCTTGAGGAGAGCATGTTCACACATGAGTAATGAGAATAAGCAGATTCTGAAATCCGGAATCTGGTATACCATCAGCAGCATTGCAATCAGGGCGGTATCCATTATTACCTCCCCCATTTACACCAAAATGCTCAGTACTGCTGATTACGGTATTGCCAATACCTTTAATTCCTGGATTGAGATTTTTAATATTTTCACCTGTTTGTGCGTGGTATATTCCATCGGCAGAGCCAAAATCGACTTCGGTGAGAAATTTGACGAATATTTATCCTGCCTGCAGGGACTGTCCAGTTCCTTCGCAGGTGTGGTGCTGATTATTGCCTGCCTGTTTCGTCAGCAGATTTCGGAATGGATTAAATATGAGGTACCCCTGGTCATTGTACTGTTTGTGTACCTTACCATATCCCCTTCCGTAGAATATACGCTGCAGAAATACCGTTATGAATATAAATACAAAGAGAATATAGTGATTTCACTGATTACCTGTATCGGTACAGTGGCCATGTCCATTATTCTCATGCTGGTATTTAATGATCAGCGATACTTCGGTAAAATCATAGGCTCCATTATTACGACTTTCCTGCTAGGGGTATTCTTCTATATCAGGATTCTGAAGCAGGGCAAAAAATTCTATAACAAAGAGTACTGGATTTATGCGCTGAAGTTCGGTCTGCCCATGATTCCCCATGCGCTGGCCCTTGTGGTGCTGGCACAGATTGACCGCATTATGATTAAGGGAATCTGTGGAGATGCGGATGCGGGTCTATATACCTTTGGATACGGATTTGCTACGCTGCTAATGATTTTTACCAATGCCATCGGACAGGCGTGGCTGCCTTGGTTTAATGAGGAACTCCATGCCGGACACAGAGAGAGCATCAGGGAATATCAGAAGAAACTGGTGCTGCTTGGGTCCTTCCTAACCATTGGATTTGTTACGGTTGCACCGGAGGCGCTGATGATATTGTCACCGGGAGCAAAGGCTTACTGGATCTCCAAATGGGTGGTTCCGCCCGTAGCACTTGGTGCCCTTGCACAGTATTTCTACACCAACTATGTGAATGTGGAACTGTTCATGAAGAAAACACCTATTATTGCAGTCAGTTCCATTGTGGCGGCAGTAGTGAATTTCGGACTGAATGCAGTATTTATTCCCAGATTCGGTTATATTGCCGCATCTTACACAACGCTTGCATCCTATGTATTCTTAATGCTGTTCCATTATATTGCAACCAGGTTTGTCCTGAAGGAGAAGGTTTATGCAGACTTTTTCATGTTTGCGGCCATGGCTGTAAACACGGCAATCTGCCTGGTGATTGCTTTCATGTATGAGACGGTAATTGACGGAGAACAGTATCGCTATCTGTTCTTGTATCGTTATGGATTTATGGTACTTGTACTGGGTGTTTTTGCAATTGTTAAGAGACATGATATAATGTTACTGTTTGACTATATTAAGGTGAATTACCTGAAGAAAGGCTCGACGAAATGAAGACATTAATCGTTATTCCGGCCAGAGGCGGTTCTAAGAGAATCCCTCGTAAGAATGTCCGTATTATGTGCGGCAAGCCGTTAATCTGCTACTCCATAGAGAATGCCAAAGCACTGGCCCAGGATATGGATGTAGATGTTGCTGTATCTACGGATGATGAAGAACTTGCCGGAATTGTGGCCGTAAGAGGCGTTGACGTAATCAAGAGACCTGCGGAACTTGCTACCGATAAGGTGACTCTGGACCCTGTTATTTATCATGCAGTGGGATATATGGAGGAACTGAAGGGGAAGAAGTACGATACCGTAATTACCATGCAGGCTACGTCTCCTACCTTGAAGAGTGAGACCATTCGAGCCGCGATTGAATTTTTTGCGGAGAGTGAATGGGATACCATTATTTCCGCTATGAATAAGCCTCATCTGTCCTGGGGTGTGAAGGATGGCGTGATTACCAAGAATTATGAGAAACGTCTGAATTCCCAGGAACTGCCTCCTAACTATTTGGAGACCGGTGGTTTCTTAATTACCCGCAGAGAATGTGTAACCGAAACAGGACGTATCGGTGAGAAAGTAAATATCTTCCAGATCTCCGAAGAAGAGGCCATTGATATTGATACCTATTCCGACTGGGTACTGTGCGAGAATCTTCTCAGACGTAAGAAGATTGTGTTCAGAACCGTTGGGAAGATGCAGCTTGGTATGGGTCACGTATATCGTTGCCTGACCCTGGCTTATAAATTAACCGGTCACGAACTGCTCTTTGTGGCAGACAGTGAGAGCGATCTGGGTATTGCCAGAATTCGCGAGGCGAACTTCCCTATTCGTGAGGTGAGGGATGAGAAGGAATTCGAAGAACTTCTGATGGAAGTACAGCCGGATATTCTCATCAATGATATTCTGGATACTTCCGAAGAATATATGAGTATGGTTGTGAAGCACTGCAAGCGCGTGGTGAACTTTGAGGACGTAGGACCCGGAGCTAAGTATGCGGATGCAGTTATCAATGCGCTTTATGAGAAGGGCGATAAGCTTCATAACGAATATTACGGCTCTAAATATTACTGTATCAGAGATGAATTCTTAGAGGAGAAGCCCAAGGAGTTCTCAGAAGAAGTAGAGAATATTATGGTGATTTTCGGCGGAGCCGATCCTTCTGATTTAACCGGAAGACTGTATGAGATTTGTAAGGTGCTTCATCCCAAGCTTCCTAATGTGAACTTCCACTTCCTGATTGGATTTGCATATCCCCATAAGGATGTGATTGTTACGGATGAAGAGAACCATATTTATATTCACAACGATGTAAAACGTGTCAGTTCCTATATGAACAAGATGGATTTGGCCATTACTTCGCAGGGACGTACCGTTTACGAACTGGCCAGCATGGGTGTACCATCCATTGTTATGGCTCAGAATGAGCGGGAAGCGGAGCATGTGTTTGCAGGTATCCAGAACGGATTTATTAATCTGGGTCTTGGCTGTAAGCAGGATTCTCTGACCATTATTTCCACAATTCTCTGGCTGGTGAATACGCCCAGCGTTCGTAAGGAGATGCGTAAGCTTCAGCTCACAAAGGATTTTTCAAAGGGTCAGGACAGAGTCATTCGCCTGATTCTTAACGATACAGACGACGAGGAATAAGATACATGTCCGATATCAGAAATGATTACGAACAGAATACAGATATTTCCGCAGTATCTCTGGCGCATAATACGGAGAATCGTTATATTGGCCAGGGTATGTTCCCAAGAGAGGAACGTCCGGTTTATTCCAAGGAAGCGAGAAAAGTGTTCTCTTCCATGGATCATATGAATCAGAACAAACGGGTGTTATTTATTAACACCGTTGCAGGAACCGGCAGTGTGGGCAGAATTACCACCGGTCTCTACCATGCACTGGAAGACCATGGCTATGAATGTCTGATTGCTTTTGGAAGAGGCAATCCGCCTGCAGGCTGCAGATTCTACAGAATTGGTTCCGATATGGATGTCTATCTTCATGGTGGATTAAGCCGCTTAACTGACAGACAGGGCTTCTATTCTACCGGAGCCACCAAGGCGTTAATTGATGTCATTGAGGATTTTGATCCGGATATTATTCATCTTCATAATATTCATGGTTATTATTTAAATGTGCGTGTGCTGTTTGACTATCTTCACGACAGTAAGCGTAAGGTGATTTGGACATTGCACGACTGCTGGTCATTCACCGGTCACTGTTCTCATTTTGAGTATATCGGTTGTCAGAAATGGCAGACCTGTTGTGATTCCTGTGAGCAGTTAAACGAGTATCCTAAGTCTATGATGATGGATAGCTCCAGAAGAAATTATCTGGAGAAGAAGGTATTATTTACCGGCCTTCGAAATATGACCATTGTAACTCCTTCCCAGTGGCTTGCGGACAGGGTAAAACAGTCATTCCT
>JAZLHG010000101.1:0-5688 GCA_045616705.1 Lachnospiraceae bacterium
CAGTCTGAAGGAGCTTTGCGTATAAATCCCACGGAAGAGGGTGAGCCAATCCGCAAGACAGTTAAGGTATATGTCTGTGGAGCTGTGGGAAGACCGGGAGTATATGAACTGCTACCGGAACACAGAGTGGCAGATGCTATAGTAAGCGCGGGTGATTTTACGGCGGAAGCCGATGTGAATTACCTGAATCTGGCAGAGTATCTTACCGATGGAAGCCGGATTTATGTACCTACGGTAGGTGAGACAGAAGTGGCTGCACGCAATGTAACGGAAAGCATATCCGGAGGAATCCTGCAAGGTGGAATCGAAGCAGATGAAGGTTCGAAGCAGACAGGAATTGATCTAAATCATGCCACGCTGCAGGAACTTAAGACTTTATCGGGAATCGGTGATGTGAAGGCTGCCGCTATTATTGCTTATCGTGAGCGGAATGGCGGGTTCCACAGTATAGAGCAACTCTTGGAGGTGGATGGAATTAAGCAGGGGTTGTACGAGCGTATCAGAGAAGATGTTTATGTGAGAGAGTAAGGAGACACTATGAAGGTTCTTGTTGTTGATGATGAGAAACTGATTGTAAAGGGAATTCGTTTTAGCCTTGAGCAGGATGGAATGGAAGTGACCTGCGCCTATGATGGCGAGGAAGCGTTGGAACTGATTAAGGCGAATCATTATGATATTGTTTTGCTGGACTTAATGCTTCCGAAACTGAGCGGATTGGAAGTGTGTCAGCAGGTTAGAGAGTTCTCTAAGGTCCCGATTATCATGGTTACCGCCAAGGGCGATGACATGGATAAGATTATGGGACTTGAATATGGTGCAGATGATTATATTACGAAGCCTTTTAATATTTTGGAAGTGAAGGCTCGTATTAAGGCAGTTCTTCGCAGACAGGCTTCGGAGGCAACGACTGCCAAGGAAGATACCGGAGTGATTACGGCAGGTGATATGCGCCTTGAGACAGAGGACAGACGTCTCTATATTCAGGAGACAGAGATTAACCTTACATCAAAGGAATTTGATGTTCTGGAACTTTTGGTTCGTAATCCCAATAAGGTGTATTCCAGAGAGAAGTTATTAGAACTTGTATGGGGCAATGATTATCCCGGCGATGAGCGTACCGTAGATGTACATATCAGACGTCTGAGAGAGAAGATTGAACCCAATCCCAGTGAGCCCAAGTATGTTCATACGAAGTGGGGTGTAGGTTATTTTTTCAAAGGTAATAGCGCGAATAACTAAATTACGAGTATGGCGAAGCTTAAGGTTTCGTATCTTTGTAGTTCTGTGCTTGGTAGGTATTCTGCCAAGCATTGTTTTGTGTCGTGCATTTCTGGATAACTATGAAGACAGAGCGGTAGCTGTTCGTACTTCAGACGTTCAGAACCAGTGCCAGATTATTGCCAATCACTTAAGTACCTATCATTATCTTACCGATATCAATTCAGATGTGGTCAATGCAGAATTAGAGCAGTTATCTAATCTGTATGACGGCCGTGTTATCGTAGTCAATTCCGATCTTAAAATCGTCAAAGATACCTTTTCCATCAGTCAGGGTAAGACCATGCTCAGTGAAGAGGTAATCCGCTGTTTCCGCAAACAGACAACTGCAAGATTCGACAAGAATAATCACTTTATTGAGATTACAACGCCTATCTCACCTGTAGGTTCAGATGAAATCGAAGGTGTTATGTTAACCAGTGTATCGACCAATTCCATTCGTGATACCTATGAGGCACTTCGTAATCGTGCGATTATTATTATTTCGGTTTCTATTTTCCTGATTATTCTCATGGCATTAGTGGGATCTCTTCTGATTGCCAGACCGTTCCGTAAGGTTGTAATGGAGATGGATGAGATTAAGGAAGGCTTCGCTAAGGACACGATTGATGTTCCTGATTTCATTGAGACAGAAGCGTTGTCCTTCTCTGTAACGCAGATGGTTCGTCGTATGGAGGCACTGGATGAATCCAGACAGGAGTTCGTTGCCAATGTGTCTCATGAGCTGAAGACGCCCATTACCAGTATTAAGGTACTGGCGGATTCACTGGTATCACAAGGAGATCAGGTTCCCATTGAACTGTATCGTGAATTCATGGAAGATATTGTTCATGAAATTGACAGAGAGACCGGTATCATTAATGATTTACTATCTCTCGTTAAGATGGACAAAACAGCTGAGAATAGCTTAAATGTTCAGAATCTGGATGTGGGTAATCTGGTTGAGACCATTATGGAACGCCTGACTCCCATTGCCCGTAAGAACGATGTGGAACTGGTTCTTGAAATTGTTCGTCCGGCTACTGCAGATCTTGATGAGACCAAGTTCACACTTGCAATTTCCAATCTGATTGAGAATGGTATCAAATACAATCATAGAGGCGGATGGGTGAAGGCCAAAATCGATGCGGATTATCAGTTCTTCACCATTGAGGTCAGCGATACCGGAATGGGTATTCCGGAGGATTCACTGAATCATATTTTCGAGAGGTTCTATCGTGTTGATAAATCTCATTCCAGAGAAATCGGAGGAACGGGTCTGGGGCTTGCCATTACCAGAAGCGCTATTCTAATGCATAGAGGTGCAATTAAAGTGGAATCAGTAGAGGGAGAAGGTACAACCTTTACGGTTAAGATTCCTAAGAAGTATGTATAAGAACGGAATGAATAAGATGAGATTGTTTGCTGCTTGCAACAAATTGAATAGAGTAATGTTAGTGACTGTTCTGCTTAGCATATGCGGGATTCTGATTATGCTATCCGGATGCGGACGTAAGGCAAGTACCAGTCGTGACGGTCAGGGAACGTATCTGTATTATGTGTCCGCCGATGAATCAAGTGTTGAGGCAGTACCTTACGAATTGGGTACCGTTGATACCAGCGGCTTGTCAGAGGAAGACTATTATGACAAAATGGTACATTTATGGATTGATGCTCTGTCCGGTATACCTAAGGATATCAGCTTAAAGAGTCCCATTGATTCCGGAATGGATGTGAACAGTACTTCCTATTCATCCGGTCAGTTGACTGTGGATTTTAACAGTGTCTATAGCAAAAAGGATGCTTTTACGGAGGTTCTTAGTAGAGCTGCTATTGTGAAGACACTACTTCAGATTGAGGATGTAGAAGGGATTTCTTTTACAGTGGATGGCCTTCCCATTACAGACTCTAAGCTTGTGCCGATAGGCATAATGACAGCAGATTCCTTTGTTAGTAATCCGGGTGCTGAGATTAATTCCTACGAGAGAACTACCGTGGAATTGTATTTTGCAGATGAGAGTGGTTCCATGCTGGTAGAGACTAAACAGAATGTTGGTTATATCAGTAATATTTCCATGGAGCGTCTTATTGTTGACCGTATCATTGCAGGCCCCCTTAATGGTAAAACCTACCCAGTGGTAAGTCCTACCCTTAAAGTGATTAACGTTACCACGAAGGACGGAATCTGTTATATTAACTTCGATTCTCCCTTCTTAACCAAGACACAGAAGGTTACCGACGAAACTGTAATTTATTCCTTTGTGAATTCTCTCACGAAGCTGCCCAATGTGAACAGAGTGCAGTTTATGATTGATTCGGAGACAGAAGTCACCTTCGGAGATCATATCTATTTATCCGATCCTTTTGAACGGAATCTGCAGATTGTGCAGAGTTCTACCGTTAATACCACCCGGGATACCGAGGCAGAAGACTATGAGGTTGTGGATACCGCGGAATAGTCTGTATAGAAGGAGTATAATTTGCTCATAAAACGACCAATGTGCCTGATTTGTGCAGTGGTGATGTTATTTTTGTTGCTGTTTCTGACGATTCATCCTCCGGAAAATAACAAGCTGGAGCCTTTCTGTGGACAAAATATAACGATAGTTGGTATCGCAGAGAAGTGTAAGTGGACAGAAAACCGATTAACATTGTACTTGACAGACATATCTATAGTTGAAAACACATCAAACGGGATATTATTGCATCCCAATCAAGGAATGGTTGTCTATACGACCGTTACTCCCGATTTGGACATCAGAATAGGAAGCAGATACAAAGCGATGGGAACCTTCGCTTTCTTTGATTTGCCTACAAATGACGGCGGATTTAATGCTCGAAGATATTATGAAATCAGAGGTTATGTAGGAAAACTGTATCAAGCTAAACTGCTTGCTGCATCAGATTACCATTCCATAATCAGACAGAAATTATATCGGTTACGTGATGAAATAGAAGCAACTTATCTGGAACACTTTAATGAGGAAGATGCAGGCGTCATGTGCGCCATGATTCTGGGAGACAGAGCATATCTTCACCGCACGGTTAGAGATTTATATACCAATGCCGGTATTGCCCACGTATTAAGCCTCTCAGGGCTTCATATAGCCACGATTGGTATTGGACTTATGAAATTGATAGAGAGAGTCATGAGAAGGCTGTTTCGGCGGATTATGAAGAAAAGGAATGGTTCGATTATTGCCGGCTGGATCCATTTGGCAGCTGTGATACCTGTAATGGTTACGCTGATTCTATACTGGATGATGACAGGAGGTGCGGTATCTTCTCAGAGAGCCATTGTCATGTATGGCCTGGCAGCAATTGCAACAATCAGAGGAAGAACCTATGATTTGCTGTCAGCCGGGGCGTTTTCACTACTACTGGTCGTAGGTATGAATCCCATGTATGTATATGATGCAGGGTTACAGCTGTCCTTTGGTGCCATTCTGTCCATTGGAACAATTGCACCGGTACTGGAAAGGTTGTTGATAAAACGTCCTGAGAAAGGTAACGAAATGGTAAAGGGCCTAATCATTAGTGTATCAATAACACTTGGAACATTACCAATTAACGCATATCATTTCTACCAAATTCCACTCATTAGTTCTGTGTTGAATCTGATTGTCATTCCTCTGATGTCTCTGGTTCTGTATTTCGGTATAGGAATTGGAGTGTTAGGACTATGTCACATTTATCCAAGTGCTATTTTTAAAATAACGGGATGTATTTTATGGCTATATAGGTGGCTTGCAGAGAAGAGTCTATCCATTCCTTATAGTGTATGGGTTGTTGGGAGACCGAAAACGGTTCAGATTGCAGGGTATTATGTGATAGTGGCTGCGTTGATCTTTGTATTGAGGAAGTATGATGTTGACCAAATTGGTCGGACATTAAACGGACTACAAATTAAAGTGAGGAGAATACAGATAATCCTTATTTTATCTGTATTTACAATGATAACATATGTTATATTGCCAAAGTATGCAAAGAGAGGACTCGAGGCTGCTAACCTGGACGTTGGACAGGGTGATTGTACAGTGTTTAGACAAGATACACAGGCTGTATCAATCATCGACTGTGGATCTTCCACGGAAAAGGAAGTGGGAAGATATTGTCTCATACCGTATCTGAAATCAAACAGGGTTACTAGGGTAGAAACAGTTTACATCTCACATTTTGACAGTGATCATGTGAACGGAATCTACGAATTGCTGCAAGATTCTATATACAGAAATCGTATTAAGCGGATTGTGATTTCAAAAGTTGCACCCGTTATTGATAACGACAAAGAATTATATCATGAAGTGGTTCGTCTGGCTGAAGAAAATCATATTCCAATTTATACCATGACAGCAGGAGATGTAATCTTCGGGAGAGAATACGAGGTTCGCTGCTTATCACCGGTTAGAGACGTATCTTTATATGCAGATA
>JAZLHG010000102.1:0-4942 GCA_045616705.1 Lachnospiraceae bacterium
TTGCTATTCTCATCTGTTGTAGTCTGTTGGGAAGTTCGCCGGCATTGATAGATGCTGCAGGCGTAATACTCTGCATCGCCATCATGAATGCCATCAGAAATGCGATGTACTTAAATCCCTTATTTCTCATTCATACTCTCCGTACTCACAACCGACGTGACCGAGTCGCATCTCATCAATGAGATAGAGACCATCTCTGTGCTTCTCGTACAGCTGCGCAACGCCCCTTCCGTTGCCGCCGTTCCACAGTCTGTTATGACGTTTTGTGCCGTTTGGTGCCTCATAATTCACCAATAACATATCTTGCTTCAGACACTTCACCTTCACATCCAGTAAAGCGGTGTGATTCTCCTGTCGCACATGCCAGATGATAGCATCCTCTGTCTCTCTGGCATTAAATTTCGTTCTGGTTCCTGTTAGGAACTTGGAGAAGTTGAACTCAAACTCCTCACCTTCATAATAGAAGGCACCTAACAGTTTGCGCCTAAGCGGAATTCCGAACACCACAGGACATCCGCCACCTATATCAAATACAGTATTCAGAAGTCTCTTGCCACTGTATTTACTAACAATATCATTGGAAGATAACCAGATCCAGGGACTGGTGAAATTCTCGCCCCAGTTCTTGTCCGCATAGCCATAAGACCTGCCGGGATAAACGGAATAATGAACACCGTTTGCCTCAATCTCTCCGCTATAAAGCGTCTTCATACCCTCGGCATGCCAGTACATTTCAAAAGCCTTAAGCTTACGAAACGGACCGGACGCTCCGTACCCCACATTGAACGGAATCATCTTATTAAGCTTCAGATCCCATTTCATGGTACCGGAATCACACATCCATTCCGGGTGATTCTCAGCATCTACAACCGAAATGCTGCCCTTTAATTCATATTCTGATAAATAGCAGTCCTCAGCTTCAATGGTAATCGGTGCATGACCATGCATCTTCACCTGATTCCATCCAAAGAATCGATGGAGCTGTGTATGGTCTTCCCCCCACCAGCCGGCCTTCACCATCAGATAGGAGGGTTTCACACCCATTAGCAGATTCTGCTCTGCCTGACCCAGAATGGGTTCATCCCCACCAAGCTCCGGATTACAGGTGAAAAACTCCACATAGAACGGCTTCTCTTCACCGGTTTCATCATTTACCGCCGTAAAGGAATGCCACCACCAGTCATATCCTTCATCAGCAAAAGAGCCCTCAAGCATAAATGCATTTCTCTTCAGATTCTGTTTCGCGAACATAACAGCCTCCGTAGTTACTTGAATACAGATATTAAATAATTCCCAGTGGAATCAAAACGACTAACAATACCGCAACCAGACCCCACTCCACCGACAGAAACAGTATTCTCTTCTTCGGCTCCATATCAGGCACGTAATTACTTGCCAGGAAGAAGGGTACATAGGTGGTAATAAATACCGGCAGTACGCCCCACCATTTATAGACCCAAATGAAGGAGAAGTTATTTGTAGCCGCAAGGAAGGACTCAAACAGTGCAAACAGCAGCGCCATACCAATGGCTCCCACCAGCTTACAACTGATACCCTTTCTGCCGCCTCCGGCAAAATAACGAGTGCTTGTATCTTCCGGTAACATCTTATAGGAAATAATACCTGCCAGCGCAAACATCATGGACAGTTCCCAACATACGCCAATCAGCAAAACGAAAGTGGTGGATTCGTTGCTGACAGCCCACAGCGGGTATCCGAAAATATGGGCAATGACAGCATTACAAATCTCATATAACCAGTGCACGCCGTAAAGCGCCAGTCCCGCATATACAAATTGGTAATTCTTATTGTGGATTTCTGTCCAATATACATAGAACACAACCGCAAGAATAAAGATAAATGTCCAGTTGAAATTATCTGTGCTACGCACAAAAATACTGTCTACTAAGCCCATAGAGAAATCTGAGCCATCACCCCAAAATTGAAACATGAAATCATCCTCCTAATTCATTATACTTCCAAAACCACTATTTCGCTATTTGTTATTATTTTCCATTCTCCTGCTTCTTCACAAAAATCTCAGAGAATGCAGGAAGAAATCCGGACTTCACACCTACACTTCTGGAGATTGCATGGGACTCATTGGTTCCATAAAAGGGCAAATCCCCCTGTTCTATCAATCTCTGCTTCAGAACCGTTACCAGCTTCACCGCAAGACCTTCTCCCCTGTAATCAGGCAAAACATTAATTCCAATCTGTTTGGTGTAGCACCCATCCAGGCTGGCTCCGGCCATTCCCTTTAAATTCTGCTGATTATAGCGGGACTCTTCTGATGTAATGCGTCCCGGAACCGGAGCTGCTACCGCAATAACATCCGGCTGGGTAGGAGAATAGCACAGCGCTGCCGTAAACTGATTGTGGTCCTTCATTCGGGCAATCCCTGACTCATCATACCAGATGAAATCTTCAGGAATCGCCATCTTGGACGCATCCGAATCCGGCAGAAAATAAATATGGGTATCTGCAATTTCTCTGCCGTATTCGTTAAGAAGCCGGTCTATACTGCGAAGCCTGCTGAAGTTAAACAGCCACTCCGCAGGATAATCCTTTATTATTGCCTCCACCCTGGGAAGTACTTCTTCATCTGCCATGACATAGGCTGTACCCATAAACACGATGACCCTCAAGAAGGGGTCCAACCCGTGCATCATACGACTTCCTGCAAGCTGCACGGAAGGTGCAAGATACATATTGTCATTTAATTTGACCGCCTCCGTAAGATTACAATCCAGTGCAATCTGCTTCTTCATGCGATCTATAGATTCTCTTGCAATTCTCATATATAACTCTCTTATAACCCGCTTAAGAGCTTATCCACCTCAGACTGAGACATTCCCGTACGGAAATTAGACTGCAGAATTGCAGCAGCCAGTTCCTCATCGGACATATCCTCACCGCTGTTCTCCGCCTGCAACTCTTTCTCACCGGTCTCCTCATCCCCATGAATGTGGTCCGGGTCGATTTTGCGAACATCGCTGACATCGTAAGTACCACGCTTAATAATGGTCTCACGGCCCAGTCTGGTTAGAATCTGTAAACGCTCTTGATCTGCCATAATCTCTCCTGTTTATCATAAAATCCTGTTGTATCAGACAATATTAGAAGCGAAGCATCAGTTCACTTTCTATAACAACACCGTTCTTCATATACTGTCTGGGAACACGCTTACTTACCGCACATACCAGTTCATAAGGAATGGTTCCTGCAAGTGCGGCTAAATCCTCAATGGGATTATGGGGTCCAAAAATCTCAATTTCAGATCCAACATCTACTCCCGGCTTACCGGTAAGATCAATCATGCACATATCCATGCAGATTTTACCACGTACCCATGCAGGCCCCTCTGATGTCATTAATGCGCAACGGTTACTGAGCACTCTTAAGAAACCATCCGCATAACCATAAGGAACTACGCCGATTCTTGTGGTATCTTCCGTCTCATAGATTCCGCCATAGCTGATCTTGGTACCCTTGGGATAGATTTTAATGGTGCTGACATTGGTCTTCAGCGTCATCACAGGTTTCAGTCCTAAGTCCTTGGCATACTCACCGTATCCATAGAGCAGTAGTCCGGGACGAACCATATCCAAATAGGTCTTAGGATACTTGGCTACCGCACCGGTATTGGCACAATGACAAATTGCAAACTTCTTGCCCCATCTCTCTTCAACTGCTGTAATCATATCTGTAAACAGTTTAAACTGATGCTCGGTATATTCCCAGGCCTCGTCGCCTTCTTCATCCGATACAGCGAAATGGGTAAAAATGCCCTCTGCATCAAGACCCGGTAATTCTACTGCATGACAGATTCCATTCACACCGGTATCGAAGAACTGATCATCGCACAAATAACCCAGTCGGGACATTCCGGTATCAACCTTAATATGAATCTTCAGAACCCCGCCTGCCTTCACGGCTTCTTCACTGTATTCCACAGCCTTAGCCTTACAGGTAACAGCTTGCGTAATATTGTATGCAATCAGTCGGCTGACCTGTTCTCTGGGAGTATGTCCCAGAATCAGAATCGGCATGGTAATACCGTTGATTCGCAGCTCCATTGCCTCATCGATACTGCTGACAGCCAGATAATCCGCCCCCAGTTCCTGTAAGAGTCTGCCGGACTGAATAGAACCGTGCCCATAGGCATCAGCCTTCACAACACCAAGGAATTTCACCTTGTCTCCGATTCGTTTCTTTAAAGTATGATAATTATGAGCCAGAGCATCCAAATCAATTTCTGCCCAGGTTCTCTTCAGTGTAGATTCCACTTAAAGCCTCCTGAATATATCATCTAACATTGTTAGGTTTATTCTGTCATCACATTTGCAATTCCGCGGATGATATCCATCGCACCTGCTCCGTTATTAAACATATATCCGTGTTCTCCTCTGGATTTGCATTTGTAAGTCACATTCACGCCAACCTTCTTAAGTGCTGTAGCAAATCCTGATGCATCCGGATAACATACGTCCTTATTACCGGTATAAATCATAATCTTGTTAAGGCCGGTATAATCTCTTGCATACTCCGGAGCCGTATTCACGGAATAAGGAGTAGCAGCCTGATAAGCCACACCGGACTGACTGCACACTAACTCGCCGATGGTCTTCAGCGTATTGTAATCAATTCCACCGGACGCCAGCTTACGACCCTTGGTATTACTCATAGAAGCATCCAGCCATGGACTAAGCAGAATCGTCGCATAAGCTTTCTCTGTAGCCTTCATCTGAATCGATAATGCAACCGCAGAACCACTGCTGGCAGCTACGACTACCACATTATGAGCACCATACTCTGCTATGGTCTTATTGTAGACCTCCGTGTAATAGGCTTCAATATCACCGATATCAATGGTGCCATCCTGTCCTGCTCGATACTGGCCGCTGCCACCATCCCACATCACCAAATCATTGGCGGCAGT
>JAZLHG010000103.1:0-4266 GCA_045616705.1 Lachnospiraceae bacterium
GCGCTCCAAGGAGTCTCCTCCTCGGTAACATCCTCGTCGGAGACTTCTTGCGAGCTTGCGGACGAATCTGTGCCTAGGGCCGTTCCGTGCTCTCCGATCGAATCCATGACGGAGGACTCTTGCGAGCTTGCGGACGAATCTGTGTCAGCGTAGGTGTCACTAGCGGGGGTGGATGCAGGTGCTGACGATGATGTTACGGAGGAAGCATCTGCATCCACCCCCGTAACATACAACTCCTGCTGCACCAATACGCCCGGTGCAGCTACAACGGTCTCCGCAAGCAGCAACGATAACGCCATGGTCGTCGCAAGCACTCTGCCGGTTATTTTCCTTATCAATTTACTTCCCTGTCTCATTCTGTTCATTCCCACTCCATTGTGACTAAGAGCATCCTTGCTCTCTCTGCACTAAACAATGATTCCATATTCGTTACTTAACGATAATCGGCACAACTACTTTCTTATTGCTACCGTCAAGTGCCGTAAATGTTACTTTTATGGTTCCGCGTTTGATTCCACATACCTTGACTTGATTGCCATCTTCGTTTCGAAGGTAGACTTTGCCGCAGGCTGTGGTATAGGTAACCTTATATTTATTGCAGCAGTAATTATCACCATCTTCCTGCAGGCTCTCTGCAGTAAGATTGATGGTCTCTCCGGGATACATCTCATAGATTCCCGGAATCGGATCGCTATCCACCTTGATTCGGGCAATCTTAGGCCACACGGTAATCCTGCACTGACCGACTACCGGATGATCCGGATCCGGACCGTTCACAGCCGTAGCATATACTGTAATCTCCTTCGGTTCCGTTACAGATTTACCGGTCAACACACCCTTTTTATCAATCGATGCCAAGGCCTTATCCTCATCTGAAAGTGACCAGACAATGCTGCGGTCAGTTGCATCTACATTGGTTATTGCATTCATTTTCAGTTTGTAACCTTCCGATACATCCTGCTGCCCATCCGAGCCATTTACCGTAAGTCTTCGCATATAGATCACGCCGGCCTTCAAGGTAACGGTAAGTTCATTGGACTGTACATGCCATGCATCAGATGCAGTAGCTACTATCTTAAGTTCATGAGATACTGGGCTTTTCTTAGCTTCTTTAGTGGGTCTAATCACACCCCTTTTCGCATCAATGGATGCGAATCTGGCCATCTCCGCCACTTCTTCAGCCGTACCTGTGAAAGCATAGGTTACACGCTTATCTGTAACCCCTGTTCCGGCATCCGTAACCAGCTGCAGTTTGGAATTGGCAGCCATCTCATGCAGGTTATTAGCAGTGGTTAGTCTTAGGTTCGTAACCGGAACCTGAACTGTAATCGGTATGGTTTTCACGATTTTGCTGCCGTCATCGGCAGTAAAATAAATCTTACATTTGCCCTTTCCTGCAGGGACAATCTTGTAATAGGAGACTCCGTACAAATTATCAATGCTTGTAGCGGGAACATACTCTACTCCGGCAACGTCCTCATTACTGGATGTCACAGTAAAGTGTCTATCCGCTTCAGTTGGAGTTATGTCAACCTCGATTGGAAGTTCAGCCTGATATTTACTACCCGCAGGGTCTGTCATTCCCACAGCAAGTTTCGTACGCAAGTATCCGTCATTAACCGCTTCTCCGGTAGCAGGATTGATTAGTCTCATTGCCGCTACCTTCGGATAAGTTACATCCACTATAATCTTGCAAGGTTTGGCCTTTTTGCCAACCGATCCGCCGGGAACTGCCGTAATGGTTGCACGCCCATTCTGATGGGCGGTAATAACACCTCTTGCATCCACAGTCGCAACCTTCGCATTAGAAGTAGTATAGGTAAACCATCCCTGAACTGCCGATTCGGGAAGGGTATATCCAACAATTCTCTTCTGCTGACCGAATTCGGTGAACTGAATCTTGGTCACGTCCTCACCGGTATTGTAATCTCTTGCCCGTACTTCCGTAATCGCTGTAGGGCACACTTCTATCTCGAATTCCGCAATCTCATCCGTATTGTAATTGAACACGGCCCGAACCTGATGTACCGTTCTCTCTTTAAGCTGGTTGAGGTAGGTTGTATTCATAGTCACTACGCCGGTAATGGGATTGACCTTGAGATACTTAGAAGTAGTTGTCTTCAATTCATATCTGCATTCCTCTCCGTTACGAAGTTTAATGGAATCGTTCATATAGGTGCTTAATTTAATGGAACTACCGGGACGCAACTCACGTACATTGCCATTACTCTTTATGGTGATACCCGCACATACCCGCACGGTAAAGGACAATTTCTTCTTAGAGCCGTCAAGTGCGGTCATGGTCACTTTGGACAGTCCGGGAGAAGCTCCATAGAATTCATATGGATGCTCGATAGAACCATCTCCAAGAAGCCTAAGCACCTCAGGATTCCCAATGGTAACCTGATATCGATCGGCTCGAATAACGGGCTTAGACTGATCGGAATCGATTAGACTCAGTAACGTCCTGGTGGATTCATAAGGCATCTCCACAATATTATCGTGGGTCTTATTGGGATTCAGAACCAGTTTCTCCGTAATCGGAAATACAGAGAAGGTATACTCTGCGCTGATAGGCTTCCCATAGGAATCCAGATACACCGGAGAATAAGCACGAATGGTAATCGGAACTTCAAATTCCACATAACGGTTGGATCGCACCTTAACAACACCCGTCTGCCGGTTAATGGAGACGTATCGGGTATCGTACATATTCTTTAGTTCCCAGATTAATCCTGTATCATCCGGAAGGGAAGTTCCCCCATTCATAATAGGAACTGGAACCATCTCGCCGCCTGCAGCGGCAAAATCAAGACCGGACCGATTCTCTATAGCAAGAGAATATAATCCATTCTCACAAATTACCTTGATAGAATCTTTCTTACCGGATCCGTCTGCAGCTGTCACTGTAATTACAGCCGATCCGGAAGAAATAGCGCGAATCAACCCATCTTCATCAACAGTAGCTACCTTGGGATTCGATGTGGTGAAGAATACCTGCTGCAGAGCAGACTCCGGCCATACATGCCATCTGGTATGAACGCCGTCGCTTCCCAAATCATAAGTATCCATTCCACCGACCTGAAGAGTCACCTCCTGGGGCATATCAATCTCAACAGTTGCTGCAGGTGTTGTAGCCTCAACCACATAGCGATCATATACACCACTTCCGTCAGATGCCTGTGCGGTAATGGTTGCCTGATTGCTTCCGTTTGCCTTAAGGGAGTGAATGGTAACCAGACCACTCTCGTCTACATCTGCAAGACCCGGATTATCAGAACTCCAGATAATATCCTTGTTCACAGCATTCACCGGTTGAACTTGCGCGGTCAGCTGAATCTGGGTATTAATGGGGCCACCGGTAATATTGTTCTCTGCTGTAATCTCTACTGAGGTAACGTAATCCTTCGTAATATAATATTGATAAGTTGCCACATCACTCAACTTACCATAGAGTAACGTCGCAGCCTTCAAGGTAATCTCTGTCTGACCACCGGCCCCGTCAAGGTGAATCATCGGCGTCGATTTATAATCATATTCGTAGGTATGCTCCGTATCCTGAGGGTTAGGTTCTGAACCGTCCAGCGTATAGAATACACAGCCCTCAAAATGATCCGGATCTTCTACTGACAACTGCACGTCAAAACTATTCTGTCTGCTTCCACTGGGAATAGAACTGGCAGGAATCTCCGGTGTGATATCGAAATCCGTTACATACTCAACGGCTGCGGCGCCATTTACACAGCCCACACCCAGCATATAACCGGTATTTACAGAAGTACTGGTATTCACTAGAATATCTTCTACTTCTTCCGGTGTTAAATCCGGATTCTGCGCAATCATCTGTGCGCAGATTGCACTTACAAGCGGGGTTGCCTGGGAGGTTCCGCACATTCCCGAATATCCTGTAGTCTTGGAAGGTGCATAGAGAGAATGAGCACCATATTTCGCTCCGGCCAGATCTCCGCCCGGTGCAGAAATTGTAACCATTTCTCCGTAATTAGAGTAGGATGATTTCTCATAGTGAGCATTCAATGCCCCTACGCTGATTACGCCATTATAGCTGGCCGGAAATCTCTTATATGCCTTATACTGATTGCCCGCGGCAGCACACATTACAATTCCACTCTTGTGGGCATTCTCAATAGCGCGATCAAATGCCACCGTATAATCCGGACCTGATAAACTCATGCTGATGACACGAATATTCTCTGTTTCTCTGTTGTCAATACAGTAATTGATACATTTAACAACGTTAGACATCAG
>JAZLHG010000104.1:0-1330 GCA_045616705.1 Lachnospiraceae bacterium
ACCGGTGAAGGTAAGACTCTGGTTGCAACCCTTCCTGCATACTTAAATGCACTTGCCGGTCGTGGCGTACATGTGGTTACCGTTAATGACTATTTGGCAAGCCGAGATGCTGCTTGGATGGGACAGGTTCATGAGTTCTTAGGACTTACCGTTGGATGTGTTCTGAATTCCATGAAGCCTGAAGAGAGAAGAGAGGCTTATAACTGTGATATTACATATGTAACCAATAATGAGTTGGGCTTCGATTACCTTCGTGACAACATGGTAATCTACAAGGAACAGTTGGTTCTTCGGGATTTGGCATTTGCCATCATCGACGAGGTGGACTCCGTATTGATCGACGAAGCTCGTACCCCTCTTATTATTTCCGGTCAGAGTGGTAAATCCACCAAGCTCTATGAGGTCTGTGATATTCTTGCAAGACAGCTGAAGCGTGGCGCGGATATGGAAGATTTGTCCAAGATGGATGCCATCATGGGACTTGAGAGAGAAGAGAGCGGTGACTTCATTGTTAATGAGAAGGATAAGTTCGTAACCCTCACGGCAGAAGGTGTTCGTAAGGTTGAGCAGTTCTTCCAGATTGAGAACTTAGCCGATTCTGAGAACGTTGAGATTCAGAACAATATGATTCTTGCACTTCGTGCGCACAACTTAATGTTCAGAGATCAGGACTATGTTGTGAAGGACGATCAGGTCTTAATCGTTGATGAATTTACAGGACGTATTATGCCGGGAAGACGTTACTCTGACGGTCTTCACCAGGCAATTGAAGCGAAGGAACATGTGAAGGTTAAGCGTGAGAGTAAGACTCTTGCGACCATTACATTCCAGAACTTCTTCAATAAATTTGAGAAAAAATGCGGTATGACAGGTACAGCGCTTACCGAGGAGAAGGAATTCCGTGATATCTATGGTATGGACGTTATTGAGATTCCCACGAATAAGCCGGTAGCAAGACGTGACCTGCAGGACGCTGTATATAAGACAAGACGTGAGAAATTGATTGCAATCTGTGATGAAATCGAAAGCGCACATGCAACCGGACAGCCTATTCTGGTTGGTACCATTACCATTGAAGCATCAGAAGAACTGAGTAATATGCTTCGCAAGCGCGGCATCCAGCATAAGGTTCTGAACGCGAAGTTCCATGAACTGGAGGCAGAGATCGTTGCGGATGCAGGTATTCACGGTGCAGTAACCATTGCCACCAATATGGCCGGCCGTGGTACTGATATTAAACTGGATGAGGAAGCCAAGGCAGCAGGCGGTTTGAAGATTATCGGTACCGAGAGACATGAGTCTCGTCGTATTGATAACCAGCTCCGTGGAC
>JAZLHG010000105.1:0-2680 GCA_045616705.1 Lachnospiraceae bacterium
CAGAATCCAAGGGTATGTACGGAACCAAACTTGTTACCAAGCACATCTTAAGAAATGCGTTAATTCCCATCGTTACGGTTATCGCACCCTTGATTGTAGACCTTCTTACCGGTGCACTGGTTGTTGAGAAGATTTACGGTATTAACGGTCTTGGTAAGCTGATGGTAGATGCTATTTCCGGTGAAGGAATTGATTATAACTATGTATTGGCACTGGGTATTATTTATTCAGCCCTGTACATTATGATCATGGTTGTACTTGATATTATTTATGGTCTGCTGGATCCCAGAATCCGTCTTGCAGGCAGGAAGGAGTCTTAATCATGAATGAGAATATGGTTACCAATGAAGATTTCGTCCTGGACGTGAGTGCAGACATTCAGACTGACAAAAACTTTGCTTCTCAGGGCTTCTGGAAGGGCGTTGTAATGCGCTTTGTGAAGAATACCAGAGCCATGATCGGCTTGATTCTGATTCTGTTAATCATGATTTTAGCTCTTGTAGGTCCTGTGGTATCAGGATATGGCTACAGAGAAATCGTATCCTTTGAACGGGACGGCAAGGAAGTGGTTGCCAAGAGTATGTCACCACATATTCCCGCAACACACAGGCTGTTTAAGGGTGAAGCTTACACAGATGATTTCGCTGATCGTACCTTTATCTTTGGAACAGACTCTCTGGGAAGAGACTTATGGACCCGTGTATGGTACGGTGCCCGTGTGTCTCTGTTAATTGCTTTTGTCACCATTATCATCGATATGTTGATTGGTATGAGTTTCGGCTTGATTTCCGGTTATTTCGGCGGTGTGGTGGACGGTGCCATGCAGAGATTTATTGAAATTGCAAACAGTATCCCTCGTCTGGTTATTGTAGGTGTACTTGCAACCTTTATGCCGAAAGGTATTTGGCTTGTAATTGTTGCCCTGCTTTTGACAGAGTGGATTGGAATGAGTAAGATTTCCCGAGCAGAAATGCTCAAAATCAAGAATCAGGAATATATTATGGCCAGCAGAACCCTGGGTGCCGGTAATACCAGAATTATCTTCAAGGATGTTCTTCCCAATACCATTGGCCCGGTTATTACGCAGGTTATGTTCTCCATCCCCACCGCTATTTTCACTGAGGCATTCCTAAGCTTCGTAGGTGTAGGTATTGTACTTCCTCAGTGTTCCATCGGTTCCCTGATTGAGGATGGATTTAACAATGTAACAACACTTCCTTATCAGATTCTGCCGCCCATTATTGTGTTGGCAATTCTGATGCTTGCATTTAACTTTGTGGGAGACGGCCTTCGTGAGGCTTTAGCTCCTCGTATTGAAGACATGTAGGAGGTATTATGGCAGATAAAATTCTCGAAATTAAAAATTTGGATATTACATTCAAAACAACTGCCGGCCTCGTACATGCAATTCGTGGCGTGAACGTTGACTTGGAACGTGGTGAGACAGTAGCCATCGTTGGTGAGTCAGGCTCCGGCAAATCGGTAGTGATGAAGACTGCAATGGGTATTCTTGCAGGCAATGCTACTATCAACAGTGGTGAGATTATTTTCCGTTATAAGGGTGATGATGATACCATGCAGGAAGTTGATATTCTGAAGCAGGAGAAGAAGTGGATCAGACAGAATATTAACGGCAGAAAGATTGCAATGATTTTTCAGGATCCCATGACCAGCCTTGATCCTACCATGACCATTGGTAATCAGCTGATTGAGGGTATGATTATGCATTTGGGCCTTACCAAAGAAGAGGCTAAGGCACGTGCTATTGACCTGCTTACAGAGGTTGGTATTACAGATCCTGAGAAGAGATATAAGCAGTACCCCCACCAGTTATCAGGCGGTATGAGACAGCGTGTGGTAATCGCTATTGCCATTTCCTGTTACCCTGATCTGTTAATCTGTGATGGGCCCACAACAGCTCTTGATGTTACCATCCAGGCTAAGATTCTGGAACTGATTAAGAGAATTCAGAAGGAACATGGAATCTCTGTAATCTATATTACCCATGATTTGGGTGTTGTAGCTAAAGTTGCGGACTATGTAAATGTTATGTATGCCGGCAGAATTGTAGAAGTAGGCAACGTAGAAGAAATTTTCTATGAACCCAAGCATCCTTACACATGGGGCTTACTTTCCGCTATGCCGGATCTGAATACGGATGATGACAGACTGTATACCATTCCCGGATCACCGCCCAACCTTCTTCATGAGATTGTTGGCGATGCATTTGCTCCCCGTAACAGATATGCTCTCAAGGCAGACTGGAAGGAGCAGCCGCCCATGTTTAAGGTAACAGATACCCATTATGCGGCTACCTGGCTTCTTGATGAGAGAGCACCTAAGGTGGAGATGCCGGAAGAATTGAAGCGTAGAATAGAACGAATGAAGAAGGAGGCTTTGACAAATGGCAGTGAATTATAATGCAGAGCCGATTCTGAAAGTTTCCAATTTGAAACAGCACTTCAAAAACGGCCGTTACACCGTTAAAGCGGTGGACGATGTGAGTTTTGAGATTTATTCCGGCGAGACTTACGGCCTTGTAGGTGAGTCCGGTTCCGGTAAGACAACCATCGGTCGTGGCATCATTAGACTCTATGACCCTACCGACGGTAAGATTGTGTTTAAGAACAATGAGATCTCCGGTAAAATGACAAAGGATGTGGAACTTGAACTTCGCACC
>JAZLHG010000106.1:0-1298 GCA_045616705.1 Lachnospiraceae bacterium
CCATTGGCAATAATCATATCTGCGCCGGAATTAACAGCAACTGTAGCCGCGTTCAGCTTCGCACTCATTCCACCGGTGCCTACATTAGAGCCGGTAGTTGACTTGCCCATGTCCATAACGTCGTTCAAACATTCCACAACATCTACAAATTGTGCATCTTTATTTGCTCTGGGATCATCGGTGTATAAACCATCAATATCCGAAAGTAGAATTAATAGGTCTGCATCTACAAGGGCACATACAACCGCAGAAAGAAAATCATTATCTCCGATGGTATCCTTCACCTCATGGACAGCAACCGTATCATTCTCATTTACGACAGGAATTACCCCTAATTTCAGCAACTGAGAAAAAGTATTCTGTGCATTGGTGCGATTGATCTGATCCACAATCGTATGCTTCGTCATAAGAATCTGCGCAGTCAGATGATTATACTCTGCAAACAAACGCTCATAAATCATCATTAGTTTAGCTTGTCCGATTGCCGCACAGGCCTGTTTCAGCGGAATCTCTTGATCATTGGGTGATAAATTGATTGTCTTCTTACCTACTGCAATAGCTCCGGAAGAAACCAGAATCACTTCCTTCCCCTGATTTCTTAACTCACACAGTTCTCTTACTAGACGTTCCATTTTCGTAAGATTTAATTCACCGGTCTCCATATGATGAAGGCTGGACGAACCGATTTTTACAACAATACGCTTTCTATCCTTCAGTTGATCTCTAAACAACTGTTCACGTTCTTCCATAACAATCTCCTCTATCTAATTACGCGAATCTGCCATATTATATCTCTTAATGACAGCCTCTGCAACTCTCATACCATCCATGGCAGCACTGGTAATGCCACCTGCATATCCGGCGCCTTCTCCACAAGGATACAAACCTTTCAGCTCAGATTCACACATTTCATCTCGAAGAATCCTAACCGGAGACGAGGTACGGCTCTCAATTCTTGGAAGAAGTGCAAGCCCCCTTGCAAAGCCTTGAATCTGGCTGTCAAATCGATGAATAGCCTCTATCATGGCCTCATTCATATCTTCCGGCAGTAACGCTCTTAAGTTGGACATCTGTGTCTTCCCCTTTACAAGCACCTGTACACCGTCTATCTCATTAGATACGCGATTTGCTTCATAGTCTCTAAAAAGCTGAACAGGAACATGACCCTTTCCGGCCTGATAAGCAGCCTCCTCCAGCTTACGCTGGAAAATAACACCTGCTAGTGGGTCTTCCGAGCCAAAATCCCCACCATTCACAGATACAATCAATGCAGAATTAGCATTTTCAGAATCTCTGCC
>JAZLHG010000107.1:0-3910 GCA_045616705.1 Lachnospiraceae bacterium
TCACCTGTAAATAACCATACGTTACCATCCCGCATCTTCCGAAGTACCTGATTCGTCTCTTCCTGATTCTTAAGATAGCCCTTCATTACCGTAGGACCTGTCAGAATAATTTCACCTTCCATATTGGGAGGAAGCACATCCTCCGTTCCCTGCTTCACAATGGCATACTTCATATCTTCAAGAGGAATACCGATGCTGCCTTCCCTCTCTCGATCATAAGGCGTCAGACAGCTGGCAGTAACGCATTCCGTAAGACCGTATCCCTGCTGGATCCTTACAGTTGCACCGTGTTCCTCTAAGAAACTGTCTACCTTACGCTTGAGTTCAATCGAAAGAGAATCACCACCACAGAATACACCTTTTAAGAAATCCAGCTTCACTCCCTGCATATTAGGAATATGGAGCAATGCCTCATAAATGGTAGGAACACCTGCAATGAAGTTGGGCTTCTTCTTAATCAGCATCTCACTGTATTTCTTAATACTGAAATTCGGCATCAGAATACATTCTGCACCGTTAATTAACACCGCATTAATATTAAGCCCTAAACCGAATCCATGGAACATGGGCATACAGCTTAACATCTTAAGCCCCGGACCCATAGACTCTCTGATAGCATTAACGCACTGGCAGGATACGCCGGTCATATTGAAGTCTGTAAGGCAGATTCCCTTGGGTGTTCCACTGGTTCCGCCACTGTAGAGAATTACTGCGGTTCGATCCATTTCAAAAGGAGCCTGTGGCACTTCGCAACCACCCTTCTTAAGAAACTCGCACCAGGTAATTCCATTTGCCGTATTGGGATATTTCAGATACTTCTTACCTTCTGTAAGAACATAGGGAAGCTTCAAATAGGAAGGAAGTTCTTCCTGGACCCTGGCTACCAGAATAGTTACAGGATGATCCACCTCCTTCAGTGCGCTATCTACTTTGTCATAGAACTGATCCAGTGTGAGAATCATTTTACTCTCTGAGACATTTAAATAGAAACTGATGCTGCTCTCTGAAGACAGAGGATGAATCATGTTGGCAATTGCACCAATCTTGCTGATACCATAGAAACAGCTTAAAGCATGGGGAATATTGGGCATGCATATGGTTACCGCATCCCCTTTTCGAATACCCGATGCGTATAATGCTGATGCTGCCTCATCGATTTTATTCATAAACGACTGATAATCCGTAGTCTTATTGTAGAACTCATATGCCGGTGCTTCCGGATACTTCTCTGCCATATCCTTCACCAGTTGATACATGGTTTTCTCAGGATAATCTAAAACATAACTCATAACAATCTCCCTCTATATTTACCGCTAACACCATTATCAGCCGGCATGTAACGGTTATATTTTATTACCTAACATTGTTAGATAATAAATACATTCTATATGTATTTATCTATTTATTATTTTTTATTTCTATTTATTTCCATTTATTTTTATTTATTCTATTGATTTCCATCTTTTCTATCTTATACCACCTGTAAGGAATGTGTAAATAATATTTTAGGGCTCCCCATATATAATATAGGAAGCCCTATTATAACTACATACTTTCATTCAATTCTATATTGGGTGATTGGCAGGATTAATCGGAACATTTCACAAATACCGGCATATCTTCAATGGTAACGGGAATCTCCACAAGACTTCCGCCGGAATAAATCTTCTCACCCTGCAGTTCTCTCCAGTCAGCCCCTTTGGGGAAATAAACCTTTCTGGAGGTCATGCCTGCTTCCAGTATGGGAGCCACAAGGTATTTGTCTCCATACAGATACTGATCTTCAATGTTCCAGCAGACTTCATCATCCGGGAACTCATAGAACAGGGTTCGCATAACCGGTGTACCCTTTTCGTGAGCAAGCCGCATTAAGTCTCTGGTATAATCCCGCAGTTGTTCACGGATTGTCATGTAACGTTCACAAATCTTGTACACTTCTTCACCGTAACTCCATACTTCGTTATCTGCACCTGATGCACAATGGGCACCTCTAAACAGCCCCATCATGGGCTGTCTGGGCTCTCTGTCTCCATGCAGTCTCATAACCGGACAGAATGCACCCCACTGAAACCATCTGGTAAACAATTCTCGGAATGCAGGGTCATTAGGATTCCCACCATGGAATCCTCCGATATCCGTAGTCCACCAAGGAATGCCTGCTATTCCCATATTTAAACCTGCACACAACTGATTCCGCATACTTAAGAAACTGGATGCAATATCTCCTGACCATACCAGTGCGCCATATTTCTGACTTCCGGCCCAGGCACAACGCAGGAGATTCACAATATTCTCCTGGCCTTCCCGTTCCATACCTTCATAGAATGCCTTGGCATATTCCACCGGGTAGATATTGCCTATTTCAATATCCGTACCTCTATAATATCTGTAATTATCGAAATCATATACGGAATATTCCGGTTCCGCTTCATCAAGCCAGAATACTTTAATTCCGTTCTCATAGTAGTTCTTCTTGGCTTTATTCCATACATATTCCCGCGCTTCCGGATTGGTTGCATCGAAATGGATGGTGGAACCTTCGAAATGAAGGCCCACTCTGAAACCACGCTCGGTTCTGATTAAGTAACCCTTTTCTAACATCTCCTGAAAGTTCTCGCTCTGCCTGTCAACCGTAGGCCAGATGGATACCATCAGTTCAATGCCCATTTCCTTTAATTCATCTACCATACCCTTGGGATCCGGCCAGTATTCTTCATCAAACCGCCAGTCTCCCTGATAGGGCCAGTGGAAGAAGTCTACAACAATCAGATCGATGGGAAGTCCTCTTCTCTTATATTCCCTTGCTACCTTCAGAAGTTCTTCCTGAGTCTGGTAACGAAGCTTACACTGCCAGAAGCCGAGGCCATATTCGGGCATCATCGGTACCGTTCCTGTAACAGAGGCATAGGCTTCCTCAATTTCTGCAGGAGAATCTCCTGCTACGAACCAGTAATCCAGCGTCTTGGTGCCATAGGCCTCGTAAGAGGTCATGTTATTACCGAATACTACTCGTCCCACAGAGGGGTTATTCCATAGCATACCATAGCCTAAGGATGATAATACAAAGGGAACACTGGCCTGAGAATTACGATGAGCCAGTTCTAGGTCCATTCCTTTTATATTTAAGTAAGGCTGCTGATACTGGCCCATTCCGTATAACTTCTCATCTCTTGCTAAGGACTCCAGGCGATAGGTCAGATGATAGTCTCCTGCCACATTAGGCTTATATTCTCTACCTTCTATGTCCAGTGCCGAACAGGTAGGATCACATACATCTCGTCTGTCTCTCCATCGTTCTTCAAGAAGCAAATCCCCCCTGCTGTTACGGATTTCTATTTTACCGTTATTAAGGATGCGGGCCTCGATTTTGCCGTTCTTAAGAACGGCGCCCACCTCTGTTAATTCTGTATGAACAGTCTGTGTCGCAGCCACTTCCATACTCAGGGCCCAGTTCTCCTCCGGGAGATTCGCCTGCTTGGTTCCCCGAACACGCACTGCATTGTCGCCCCAGGCCTCAATCACCACTTGTTCAGCGTCAAATCGATATTTGATTCTATTCTCTTCTATTCTAAGCATACTGATCTGCCTTTCTAATCTTGCATAGTCTCACTAGCCTTCATTCTGCCATACACGCATTTCGTTCTCGCCTCTGTTGGCCCATACATGATAGGGAATGAACTTCATTCTAACCTGCTTCTTCTCTTCTGTCTTGCCTGTATAATAGAGGGGCTTATTCTCATCAAGAGCAGTTCTGAGCCCGTCTACCGTAATGCTTCCCAGACTGCCAATAGGAGACTGCTCACTATATTCCGGCTTGGCATCCTTAGGAATACTAAGAAGATGAAGGTCAGCTCCATTATCCACTTCTTCTGTACAGAACACTACAGGTCCCCTGGCAAGTGCTACTCGT